>CBINKF010000578.1:0-2569 GCA_966251115.1 uncultured Cellvibrio sp. | reverse complement strand
CCAGGTCATTAAACCGCGTAGGTCTTTCCAGCCAGTGGCGGTGTGTGGTTGATAAGTGCTGCAGCCTTGCAGTTTTATCAAGCAGTTAAGTGCAGATTGCACTTCCGCCACGCTGGTAAATCCACCACCGGCATTGACGTTAGCGGGCAAGCCTAACAACACCTGATCCTGACGCAGTGCGGGGAATGTCAGGTTGGTGCCTGCCACTTTAAAGCCGGTCAGCAACATATCAATCATCGCGGTATGAAAATCGGCAGAGCCCATATTGTGGTAGGCATTATCCAAACCAGTAATGGGGCCGGAGTTGTAGTTTTGCACTTGCAACCAGCTCAAACGGTCGCGCATGGCGTAGATTACTGGCAGGTAAGCACCGGCGCGCGTATCGCAGCCGTTGCAGGTGCCACCATAAAAACTGTAACCCAACTGCACAAAGAAAGTTTCCGGGGCCATGGTTAACATAAAGTTGCTACCGTAGTGATTGGTTAAATCCTGCAGTGCGCCAATTAAATTCACAATCACTGGTGTGGTGGGATTGCGGAAGTCGTTATCGCCGGAGTTAAGGAACAGCGAGTGGCCTTCAAAATCCACATCAAATCCATCAAAGCCATATTTATCTATAATGGCGATCATGGAATTGACAAAGGTGGTACGCGCGGCCGCTGTAGGCAATTGCACCATACCGTTGGCACCGCCAATACTGATTAATATTTTTTTGCCAGCCGCTTGCTTGGCTTTAATACCGGCAATAAAACTCGCCTCGTCAAATGCCGCATCCAGTACAAAACCAATTTCACCTGGCGCATTGCCGGTAGGCTCAGCAAAAGATACGTTAATCACATCAAACGCATCGGATACCTGATCAATTGGAATTACGCCCGAGCCGTTATTAAAGTTGTGCCAGTAACCGGAAATCACATGGTAGCGTCCAGCCGTTGAAGAACGCGAGGACGACGAAGATGAAAGGCTGCTGGAGGAAGAGCTGGTAATAATCGATGAACTGCTGGAGCTGGAAGACATCACGCCACACTCGCGCACCTGCTCCCACGCCATATTCCAGTAAGTACCTGTACCTGGCGCATAAGCCCAAGCGGAGGTTGAACTACACCAACCGGCGACGGTACAACGATATTCAAAACCAACATTTTGAACCAGCTGGTCATTGGCGTATGAGGTACCGGCAACATACTGCGGAGAAGTACAGCCGCTGGTGATAGCACTCGACGAAGAACTGGATGATGAGGAAGACGAAGATTGTGAACATTGCGGTGAAGTCGGAAAGTACATACAAGTATCATCAAAACTTGAGTTTACCGAACTGCTGGTAACTATTGACGACGAGCTCGACGATGATGAACTTGATGAAGACGAGGTTGAGCTGACACCGCAATTCCCGAGTAAGGTCCACTCCTGCCACTGACCAGAATAAGCCGCCGGGCTGTGCCCCTGCGACCACCAGTTAGCCTGATAAGCTTTACCAGACTCCTGCACCTGCGCCCCACCGCTATAGGCGGTTGCGCTGTTCCAAACCTGAATCCCACTACAATCAACGGCCCAACTCGCACTGGCAAAAAAACCCAGCACCAGGGCCAAAATTACCCTAAATGAATTTTTCATAAATCCCCCAAATTGCAATTTATTAATTCAAAAACAATAGCTCCTGACGCTGACGAGTTAGCAGCGGGGCAATTGAATAAATTGTTAGAAATCAAGCGAGCACATCCATCCGCAATACAAAACCCTTTGGCGTGCGAACTACCTTGCTTTGATCCCTAGCGGGGGATCGGAGAAATGCTTTCGTGATGAATTTGCTGCCAAACCGAGCTTTGGCGCATTTATTATTAAGAGATAGCCGCTAGGCCACACCCTTTAGACAACGTTGTCAGGTATACCATGCACTCGCGCCAGGCACAAGGGTTGATTGGTAAATTAGCTGTTGGTTAGTAAGTCGTCGATGCGTGTTAAATGAGTAATTAACGGCGACGCATGAAGGTTAAGCACTGAAAAATACTGCTCTGCCATAGGTGCTATGCCGCAATTTCCCGGCAAGTCCAGGTCTTCATCCAGCAGATAATACATACGCGGAATAAAAATAAATTGCAGCCACTGCGGAAAACTCAGGGTATCCACCGCAAAGGGTTGCACACTCGCCAGCGCTTCTTCCGGTGGCTCCTGCTCTTCCCACAATTGCAGCACGCGCAATTCTGCTTCTATATCGATTAAGGCATCCGCAAGGGATATATGGAGCGGGTTCACAACTAGCCTCCCTGAGTAACAGCGGATGGATTTTTACCTAAACAGTAATGGCTCTGTGATAAAAATAAGCTCATTACAAATTTATTTATGCACTACTTGAGTAAACGGTGGCAGCGAATTGAGTATGGCTTTGCCATAGCGCTTGGTGATAATGCGTCTGTCCAGCAGGCTGATTTTGCCGGTATCGCTCTCGGTGCGCAGCAAGCGGCCACAGGCCTGAATTAATTTGAGCGAGGCATCAGGTACACTGATCTCCAGAAAGGGGTTGCCACCGCGCGCCTCCACCCATTCGGACAGGGCCGCTTCGAGGGGATCG
>CBINKF010000577.1:0-2581 GCA_966251115.1 uncultured Cellvibrio sp. | reverse complement strand
AGTCGTACCAGCTATCTCCACTCAAGTGCGACACATGACGATTGAGCGCTGCACACACCTGGGCTTGCAGTTGCAATTGTTTGTCTATTTCGTTTTGGCTTGAAGCACCGGTTTTATCATCCAGCAGGCCATTGCCGAGCATCACCATGGAGGTCGAGGGCTTGCCGTTGATGCGGTAGGTGCCCTGTCCATCGGTAAAGACAAAAGTGTCGCCCTGCACCCGGCCGGTAAAAGTGGGCCAACCGTTGTGCAAATTAAGCACCAGGTCCTGATTGCGATACTGGTCCCAGACCGCCGAGATATAATCGTCCAGGTAGTTGGCATTTTGGCCACCATTTTGGAAGGACGCATGGGCCGGCGCCATAATGCGATATGGTGCATAGGGCGTGCGCGCCAGGTCGCCAAACTCGGCGGGGGTCTCGTTAATAAAACGCGCAAAGATTTCATCGCGGGTTTCACTCAGCGATTCGCCCACGGTTTGTTTAAACCCATCCAACCCGGTAACCGTTAATTGCACCGGGAAGCCAAAATGATCGACGCGGGTGGTGTTGATAAAAATTCCCTGTAACCAGTTAGTGCTGGGCAGAATGGCGAATTCACCAAAATCAAAAGTCACATCGATATTGGGATCATCCGGGTTCTCAATATTCGCACCGGCGTAGGCAATCTTGCCATTGATATCCTGGTTAACCCAAATGTACATAGGGCTGCCGACACTCATAAGCAGGCGCGCGGAATTAATCGCGGGAATGGTGATGGACTTGGTCTGCGCCAGCGAATAAAAATAGTTGGCGTAGGGCTTACCGTTTTTCATCAGCGCGCCGTTATCACCCAGGCTCATGGGAATCAAGTTGCCGTTCATATCGACATGAACGAAGTTACCGGTATTCCAGTCCTTGCCAATAATTGCCCAGTAAACCTGGTCGTCTGGATATTTATTGGTGGTATTCACCACATTAAAGGTGGTCAAGCCATTCCAGCTGCTGTGATTGTTGGCAGTGATATGGTAATTAGCCGAGGCAACAGTCGAGCTGCCCACGCCCGCTTTAATACTCACCGCCTTTAATTGATAGGAATCAACCGCAGGAGTTTTGGTATCGTCAATTTTTAATTCTATAGGTGCAGTGTAAACCGGCGAATTAATGTCTGGTGTTGAGCCGTCCAGGGTGTAATGAACATAGGCACCATTGCGCTGGGAATTAATTGTCACCCGAATAACTGTGTCATAGCTGCCAGAGGTATGGGAGAACAGGGGAGCTGGCAGGGTTTCATCAGAATCGTTCAGGCTATAGGTTTGGCTGGCAATACCCGACTCCTGGCCGTCAGCTAAAACCGTAATCGCATTAATGGTGAGCGCATTGACACTGGGGCAAATTTCGCTGGTATAAATGGGCGAGTTGATATTAGGGGCGGAACCATCCAGGGTGTAATGAATTTCACCCTGAGCCTCAAGTGTCGCCAATTGCACACAAGGCATGCTCGAATATATTCCACCTTCAGGTGCAAACAGGGGTTTAGTCACCGTTGAGCCGCAGCTGCCAATAACGCAACTGAACCAGGGTGAATCCTGATTGCCCTGCGCATCTTGATAAGTAAAGCTGTAATTAAAAATATCATCGCGGGTAGTCGGGCTGATTGTCATTTCCCAGCGATCCAGGGGCGCGTTGTAATTCATCTGCGGATTAATTTGACCACCCGCTGCACCATTGTGCGTAATGCTGTAATGAAGAATCACAAACGCCTGGGGAACAGGTGCCTTAAACCACACCGTCAAGCTGCTGCCCATCTCCGCGGTGCCCTGTACCAACGCCGCCTGGCTGGAAGAGGAACTGCTCAGGCTGCTGGACGATGAGGACACAATAATGCTGCTACTTGAAGAACTGCTGACGTCAGAGCTAGAGCTGCTGGATGAACTGGATGATGACACCGCCGAAGATGAACTTGAGCGCGTATAACTGGACACTGGCGAATCGACCGCGCCCACCGGTGACATATAGGTAAAGGAATAGCTGACATTCACCGCCACACCCGCATTAACTGCCACCACCTGCTCAAAGCGATTGGCCTGGCTGTTAAAGCTGGTGCGGAAGTTTTGTTGACCTGTGTTGTTGAGGTTGTAGTGCACATCGGCCCAGGCTGCCTGAGGCGAGCTGGTAAACCAGAGCACCAGCGAGCTGCCCAAGTCATCAACCCCCTGTGTTGGGCCGCTAACACTGGAGCTGCTGGAGCTAGAACTCAAGCTGGAGCTGCTACTCGGCAGGCTCGAGGAGCTGGAGCTGCTGGAGGAGCTGGAAGAACTGGAGCTGCTTGTCGCTTGCACCTGCGCGCTATAACTGCTGGTGTCATAGGCCAAGCCATTAATATTGTAGGTAAAGGAATAATTTACCCAAGTGCCGGCCGCAGCGGTAAAACTGGTTTCAAAACGCTGGGCTCCCGCGTTAAACGTCATACGCAGGTTTTGCTGGCCCTGGCCAGCGTTGTAGTGGATATCAACCCAGGAGACATTAGCGCCCTGGAACCAGAGCGTGGCGGTACCATTATTGTCGTAGTCCAAGCCCTGGGTAAAACTGGTTTGCGCCTG
>CBINKF010000576.1:0-2592 GCA_966251115.1 uncultured Cellvibrio sp. | reverse complement strand
GGGGCACCCAGCGCGTTTCCCTCAAGCGCACCAATGTGCGCGGCCAGGGCAACAGTGAACAGTGGCAGGCGTTGTTTGAGCATTACGACTTGGGGCGGTATGTCGCGCGTAATGGCTAAATAAGTCTATGGCTTCAGCAACACAAAGGGCACCGAAAAAGTGCCCTTTGTTTTTTTGAATAAAAAGCCATTAAGCGTTGGCGGTTTCCATGGAAGGATTGGGTTTGTATGCGGGGTTGAGTGTTGGTTCACCCTGAGGCGCGGGTTGTTTATGAATGCCGTGCTCTGTCCAATAGCGGCCACTGCGTTTTACCTCGTTGCGAATCACGTAATTTTTCGCCCAGGATTCTGCCGTCTCGTAGCTGCGCGGGTGGTCCAGGTGCAGGCAGTTGATGCTGTAGCGCACCTGCTTGCCTTTTAAGCCCAGGTTGTACAAGCGCTCGCCCAGTTCGCGGTCCAGTCCGCCGTATTGCATATCCTCGTTAAAGCCGTTGCAGGCGCGAATGGCCTGGGTCCAGGTGGAGCTGTTCATGCCGTTCCAGGTGGCTTTGGCGGGGGTCAGGTTGTTGAGTAAGGTTTTTAAAAAACGGCTGCGCAATAACGTCCACAGCTTGTGGCTTTTCTTTTGCCCCTGCTCGGTCAGCCAGGCGATGCTAAAGGGCGCGCCGCTATCAATTGCCGCGCCATTTATAGCTTCGGAAACCTGCATATTGAGCTTGACGTATCCGCCCGATAAAAAATGTCCGGGGTGCGCCAGGCGATAGTGTTTGGCGACAAAATCCGGCTCGGGGATGCAGTCGCCGTCGGTAAAAATTAAATAATCGCAGTCGGTTTGAGCGATGGCTTTATTTAAAATCTGGCATTTTTGAAAGCCGTTATCCGGGTGCCAAATATGGTCTATCTGCAACTTGCCGCGCTGCTTGGCGGCCTGGATAACAGCGCGCGTAGGTTCGCCCGAGCCATCGTCGGCAATAATCACTTTAAAGTTGCGATGGCTTTGGGCTTCGTAGCCCTGCAGAACCTTTTCCAGCCAGCGCGGCTGGTTGTAGGTAGTGATAACCACGCCGATATTTCGAGGTAGGAGATTTGGGGGTGTCATCATCTGGCGCCTTTAGGGTTTGCGCCATAAAACCAGCCCAGTATTGCGCTTTAATGACAGCGTGTCGCGCAATGCACTATTGGCTAAGCCAGCCAGCGCTCTGACCGATATTTGTCTTAGGTCAAAAGATGCTCAGAATATATTAGAATTTACTAATATAGTGGTCTAAGCTAAATGCCAGCAGCTCAAATGCAGCGTCCTGCTTGAGGGAGGCCCTGGTTGCAATCACCGGGGCGCAGTTGCAATCGGGTTGGTATCCATATTGGCGCAATCAAGGGTGAGGTATTTATGGCTCATATAGTGATGGTTGGTGCAGGTTTGGGCGGAATGGCGGGGGCTTACGAAATGCGCGAGGCCCTGGGCAAAGATCATCAAATAACAATGATCAACGAGCGCGATCACTTTCAGTTTGTGCCTTCCAACCCCTGGCTGGCGGTGGGCTGGCGCGAGCAGGAGCAGATCAGCTTCCCCATTCGTCCCTACCTGGAAAAAAAGGGTATCCAGTTTATTGCCGCGCGGGTGGATGAAATCGATGCGGCCAATAATTGCCTGGCGCTCGCCAATGGCGACAAGGTGAATTATGACTATCTGGTTATAGCCACTGGCCCCAAGCTGGCGTTTGATGAAGTGCCTGGCGCTGGCCCCCAGGGCGGTTTTACCCAATCCGTTTGCACCCTGGAGCACGCCAAGCAGGCCCATGAGGATTACAAAAAACTCATCGCCAACCCAGGCCCGGTTATTATCGGCGCCATGCCCGGCGCCAGCTGTTTTGGCCCCGCCTACGAATACGCGTTTATTCTGGATACTGCGCTGAGCAAAGCCGGTGTGCGCCACCGGGTGCCCATCACCTATGTCACCAGCGAGCCCTATATTGGCCATTTGGGCCTGGGTGGCGTAGGCGACTCCAAGGGCATGATGGAGTCCGAACTGCGCAAGCGCAGTATCAACTGGATCACCAACGCCAAAACCACCAAGGTGGAAGAGGGCAAGCTGCTGGTGGATGAAGTGGATAACCAGGGCCAGGTGATTAAGCAGCATCAGCTGCCCTTTGTGCACTCGATGATGCTGCCGGCGTTTAAAGGGGTGGATGCGGTGGCCAAAGTCGAGGGCCTGTGCAACCCGCGCGGCTTTGTCATCATCGACCGGCATCAGCGCAGCCCCAAGTACTCCAACATTTTTTCCGCCGGTGTCTGCGTGGCCATACCGCCGGTGGAGCAAACTCCGGTGCCCACGGGCGCGCCCAAAACCGGCTATATGATTGAATCCATGATGACCGCGCTGGTGCACAACATCAAAGCTGACCTGAGCGGCGAGCAGGCAGATTTTGAAGGCAGCTGGAGCGCCTTCTGCCTGGCGGATATGGGCGATACAGGCGCGGCGTTTATCGCGGTGCCACAAATACCGCCGCGCAATATCATGTGGTACAAACAGGGCAAGTGGGCGCACCTGGGCAAGATCGCCTTCGAGAAATACTTCCTCGCCAAAATGAAAACC
>CBINKF010000575.1:0-2596 GCA_966251115.1 uncultured Cellvibrio sp. | reverse complement strand
TCGGAAACTTTCTGCAGGGCCGATTTAAGCGTATCTATCTGGGTGTTTACCAAGCCGCGACCGTTGACCGAATAGCTGCCATCCACGCCTATGACAATTTCAATCTGTTTGGGATTGTCATCACTGGGTTCGCCAGTGGCTTCGGGCAAATCCACACTCAGGTGTGTCTCTTTGGTAAAGGTGGTGGACACCATAAAAAAGATGAGCAACAAAAACACCACGTCGATAAGCGGCGTCAGGTTAACCCCTTCGTGATCCAGCTTTTGGCGGCGAAACTTCATGGTTCGCCCCTTACACCAATTTCACATCTACGCGGCGGTCTGAGTGGAGCGCGTCCACTAATTTGATCGCCTCCTCCTCCATGGTCACCACTATGGAATCGATGCGGCGCTGGAAATAACGATGACAAATGGTCGCCGGAATCGCCACTATCAAACCAAAAGCGGTGGTATAGAGCGCAACTGAAATGCCGCCAGCCAGCACGCCGGTATTGCCTGTGCCCTGGATCATAATGGAGTTAAACACCTGGATCATCCCGAACACTGTGCCCAGCAAACCCAGCAGCGGTGCGATATTGGCGATGGTACCCAGGATATTGATATAGCGCTCCAGGTCGTGAATAACCTGGCTAGCCGCCTCCTGAATCGAGTCTTTCATTACTTCGCGGCCGTGTTTGGAGTTGCTGAGACCAGCGGCAAGGATTTGCCCAAGGGGCGAAGACTGTTTGAGTTCGCGCAATTTGGCGGCGTCCATCTGGTTGTTTTTAATCCAGCTCCACACCTGGGCCAGCAGCGTTTTAGGGGCAATTTTCGCGGAGTTCAGGGTCCAGAAACGCTCCAGGCTCACGGCGATTACCACCACTGAGCAAAACAGGATCGGCCACATCAAAAAACCGCCGGCGAAAAAAATGTCTTTCACTGAAACGTCCCCTTATTCTAAAACCCAGAAAGTGAATATTGGCGCGAGGCAAAGCCCTGCAATTGCGGCGTACCTTACCACAAGATGCTGTGAATACCATGGCCGGGGGCGTTTAAATCAAAAATATTGTGAAGCCGTTTTGATTGATTTAAGACTTAATAATCAATAACTTGGTCGTACCAGTAACGGCGCCGCGCGAGCCTGGCAACCGCGGCAGTCAAGCGCCCCTGCCGGTCCCAGGTAAAAACGGCCGCACCTTGATAGGCAGTATTTTCCTCGCGGCTTCCCAGGTGTTGAAAACGCTGACGCACCTGCGCCTTGGGGTGACCAAAGCGGTTGTGATAGCCGGCCGAATAAACCACCCAATCCGGACGGGTATAAGCGACAAAGGCGGGATTGGACGAAGTGGCGCTGCCATGGTGCGCCGCCAGCAGCAGGTTGATGTGCCCTGGCAATTGATCGCCGCGCAATAGTGCGCGCTCTACGGGGGCTTCTATATCGCCGGTAAGCAGAATATTTTGGTCCCTGAAGCTAATCAGCAATACACAGGAATGATTATTGGCCGAGTCGCCCGGTTGAATGACCCAGGTTAAAAAGCGAAAGCGCACACCATCCCAGCTCCAGGCAGGGCTGTTATGACAGGAGCGGCCGGCGGGCAGGTTTGCGCTCAAATCCGGGGTGCGACTGGCTTCACCCCAATAAAATTGATCCACATCTATACCCGCCACCAGGCCCGCCAAACCACCGGCGTGGTCCATATCCCAATGACTCAAGACCAGGGCATCCAACCGCCCAATACCCAGCCCATGGAGCCTGGGTAAAAGAATTCCGCTGCCAGCATCAAAGTTGTCCGAGTACTTGGGGCCAGTGTCATACACCAACTGATGCCTGCTGGTGGTGATAATCAGTCCGGTGCCCTGCCCCACATCCGCGACCTCCACTCGCAAAGGTGATCTGGGCACCCCAAGAACCGCCAGGCCCGTCGCCAAAACCAGCGCCGCTGCACCCCACCAGCGGGCCATCAACCCCCTGGGGATTAACAAGATCAATACCCCCAGCGCCACCAACATTGCCAGGGCCGGGTTAAGCACCAATATTGGATTAGAGTGACCGCCACCCGAGTGCAACAGCCAATCGAGAAAGCAATTCATAAACTCCAGTGAAGCACCAGCGACGTTTAACAGGAACTGGGGAATATAAGGCAGCCAGGGTGCCAGCGCAGCAGCGCCCAGCAGACAGGGGACCACCACCAGGGTCACCAAGGGTATAGCGACAAAATTGGCGAGCGGCGCCAACAGTGGAACACTGTTCACCGCCAGCAACAAGGGCACCAATAACCCGAAAAACATCACCCACTGAGAGCGGCTGTAGCTGTACAGATAAGTTTTAATCCAGGTGATCGGCGTGGGCTTGCGGGTTTGCGCACCAACGGCGAAGCGCCCGGAAAACGCCAGCAGCAATAGTGCGACAGCGATAAAGGATAGCCAGAAACCGAGATCGCAACTGGCCAGCGGGTCGAGTATAAGCACCACAGCGAGCGCCAAAGCCCAGAGATAGCTGGGCGCCAGCTTTACCCGCAACAGGCAGGCCAGATAAAACACCGCCAACATGATCAGGGTGCGCAAGGTGGGAATATTAAAACCGGCCAGGGCGCTATAACAGCTGGCAAAAATCATCG
>CBINKF010000574.1:0-2596 GCA_966251115.1 uncultured Cellvibrio sp. | reverse complement strand
AGGACTGCAGGGTTATATCTATGCCCAGTACTGCGCCCGTCTCGGGCAGCTGGATCGAATAGGTCTGGCCGGGCTGCTGGGTATATTGAAAAACATAGGGGTCGGAGCGAGTTACCTGCCCGGCACTGGCATCGACAAACCAGCGGCGCTGGCGCACATCAAAATTGCTGGGTTCGCTGCGCTTGGCGCGCAGTCGAAAATCACTGTCGTAGTAAAAAAATTCGCGCAAGCGCTGAGGACCATTTTGCCTCACGCGATTTACAACCCAGTGATCCTGCGGCAATGCTTGCAATTGTCGACGGCGATCATCGCGCGTCTGCACTGCACCGGTTTCGCCATCCAGATTGATAACTTCGTAAAAATCACCATTGGGATAGCCCACGTAAATGCTGTAGTAGATGGGGTTATTGCGCATCACCTCACTGAACAGATCATGCATATGCGGGTAGTCCGCCTCGTCATTTAACATGCGCGGATATTTGGCCAGAACGCGCGCTATCTGAATCGCGTGCTGATCCACAGATTCAATAAAACGGCTGGTGTCGCGCGCGGCGTTTTGATAACTGGACAGTGCAGAATCTATCGCCAGCTGGCGACTGAAATAATACTGCAGGCCAATCGCCAGGGCGGCGGTGACCAGCGTGGCAAAGACCACAATGCTCACCACCAGGTTGCGAATAGAAATGCGCCAATACCTGGGTTTGGCCAAGAGATTTACCGGGGGCGATGCAGTTTGACTCTGGTTCACGCGGATGTTCCTTGCGATAGACGACGGGCTTTTAAATATAGAGCCTATAGATTGACAAAGAAACTGGACTTTATGGGCTCAACCACTGCTCTAAGCACCTTTTGGAAGATTCCTGACTCACCTTCCGTCCGCCCCTAACTTAAGAGCTAAACCGTCAAAAAGGCAACCCTCACCAAGCGTTAACCCTAAGACTTTGGCGCGCTAAAGGGGTAGAATGCCGGCCAGATTTCAGCCGTGATTAACCTGGACGCCATGATCCCACGCATAGACCAAACCTCCCCGGTGCAGGCCAAGTACCTGCGTTTTATCGAAGCCCTGCGCGCGCGCGGTTTTGCCGGCGACCTCAACCCGGATTACGCCAACCGCACGGTGCTGGCCACTGACAACTCCATTTATCAGGTGCTGACCCAGGGAGTGCTCTACCCCCGTGCCACCAGCGACCTGTTACTTATCGCCCAGCTGAGTCAGGACGCTGAGTTCCAGTGCATAGTGCTCAGCCCGCGCGGCGGCGGCACCGGCACCAACGGCCAGTCGCTCAGCGACGGCCTAGTGGTGGACACATCCAAATATATGAACCAGATTCTGGAGATCAACGCCGAGGAGCGCTGGGTGCGGGTGCAGTGCGGGGTTGTTAAAGATCAGCTCAACGCGGCGATCAAACCCCACGGGCTGTTTTTTGCGCCGGAGCTGTCCACCAGCAACCGCGCCACTATTGGTGGCATGATCAACACCGACGCCTCCGGCCAGGGCTCCTGCCGCTACGGCAAAACCCGCGACCATGTGCTGGAGCTGACCACCGTGCTGCTCGACGGCAGCATCTGGACCTCCAAAGCGATTGAAGAATGTGAACTCGAAGAGCTGTGGAAGCGCGACGACCGGGTGGGTGAAATCCACCGGGTGGTGGACCATATCGAGCGCGAGCACCATGAACTGATTGCGGCCAAGTTCCCCAAACTCAACCGCTGCCTGACCGGTTACGACCTGGCCCATATCCGCGATGACCAGGGCCGCTTCAACCTCAACAATATTCTCTGCGGCAGCGAGGGCACCCTGGGCTTTATCACCGAAGCCAAAATTAACCTGCTGCCCATCCCCAAAGTCAGCGCGCTGATCAACGTCAACTACCGCGACTTTAACGCCGCCCTGCGCGACGCCACCGAGCTGATGAACGCCGAGCCCACCTCAATTGAAACCGTGGACTCCAAGGTGCTCAACCTGGCGATGAACGACATCGTCTGGCACAGCGTGGCGGAGTTTTTCCCCGCCTCCGCCACCGGCGAAAAAATCCAGGGCATTAACCTGGTGGAATACACCGCCGACTCGGAAGACGACCTGCGCGCGCAGATGAAAAAACTCACCGATAAACTCGATGCCGCCGCGAGTGATGCCAGCCTAGGTCGCATCGGCTACTCGGTCGCCTGGGGCAGCGATGCGGTCAATAAAATCTGGGGCATGCGCAAAAAAGCCGTGGGCCTGCTCGGCAATGTCGAGGGCGAAATCCGCCCCCTGCCCTTTGTCGAAGATACCGCCGTGCCGCCGGAAAACCTCGCCGATTTTATTTTGGAATTCCGCGCGGTGCTAGACAGCTACAACTTAACTTACGGCATGTTCGGCCACGCCGATGCTGGCGTGCTGCACGTGCGCCCGGCGCTGGATATGAAAGATCCGCAGCAGGAAAAAATGGTGCGGGTAATCACCGACAAAGTGGTCGCGCTCACGCAAAAATACAACGGGCTTTTATGGGGCGAACACGGCAAGGGTGTACGCTCCGAATACGCACCGGCATTTTTTGGCGAACTCTATCCGCAAATCCAGCGGGTCAAAGCGGCTTTCGATCCGCGCAACCAA
>CBINKF010000573.1:0-2596 GCA_966251115.1 uncultured Cellvibrio sp. | reverse complement strand
ATTTTCTACACCAACGGCTACGAAACTTTTATTTGGGACGACAAGCAATACAACACTTACCGCCCCGTGTATGGTTTTTACAGCAAAGACAGTTTGGAATACCTCATTTATCAGCGCCAATACCGCGCGGCGAATGTAGAACAATTTAACCCTGATCTCTCTATTGCGGATCGCCCCTATCAAATTGAGGCGATCAAAACCGTTGCTGCCCATTTCCAGCAGCAGCGCCGCAAAGCGCTCATTATTCAAGCCACAGGTACTGGCAAAACCCGTGTTGCTATTGCCTTGGCGGAGTTGCTCTTACGCACTGGCTGGGCAAAGCGAGTGTTGTTTTTATGCGACCGCAAAGAGCTGCGCATACAGGCCGATGAAGCCTTTAAAAACAACCTGCCTTCCGAACCGCGCTGTGTCATTGGCGAGACCAATAAAATAGACCAAAGTGCGCGTATCTATATTGCGACCTACCCAGGCATGTTGAACCGCTTTGCGCAGTTGGATGTGGGCTTTTTTGATTTAATTATCGCCGATGAATCTCACCGCAGTATTTACAACAAGTACCGTGACTTGTTTGATTATTTTGATGCACTACAGGGCGGTTTAACAGCAACGCCGGTGAAATTTATCAGTCGTAATACCTTCGATATTTTTGATTGCGAAACCACAGACCCGACCTTTGAATTTGGATTAGATGCAGCAATCAATAACGATCCGCCTTACTTGGTGCCACCGCGCGTAAAAGACCTCACCACCGAGTTTTTGCGCGATGGTATTCACTACAAGGATTTGTCCGACGAGCAAAAACGTCAGTTGGAAGAAGATGTCGGTCTTGAAGAGGCCCAACGCACTACGATTGCGGGTAAGGACATCGGGCGCAAAATTTTCAGTGAAACCACCGACAAAATCATTCTGGAAAACCTGATCAACAACGGCATTAAAGATGAAACCGGTTCGCTCATCGGCAAAACGATTATCTTTGCCCAGCGGCAAGATCACGCCGAGCATTTGGAAAAAATGTTCTGCCAGCTATACCCGCAATACGGCGCCAAGGTGTGCAAGGTTATTCACAACGATGTGCCCCATGTAGAGAGCCTGATTAAAGAGTTCAAAAAAGCCAACAACGAATTCCGTATCGCTATTTCAGTGGATATGTTGGATACGGGGATCGATGTACCTGAGGTAGTAAACTTGGTTTTCGCCAAGCCGGTTAAATCCTGGGTAAAGTTTTGGCAAATGATTGGTCGCGGCACGCGCTTGTGTCCCAATCTATTCGGCCCCGATAAACACAAAACCGAGTTTCTGATTTTTGATCACTACGGCAACTTTGAGTTTTTTGAACAGGAATATCAGGAGCCGGAAGATACGGGCAGTAAATCACTGCTACAAACCGCCTTTGAAGCGCGCCTCGCACTGGCGCAAGCCGCACTGCATCACAACCATGCCGCCGCATTTGATGTGGCGATAGAGTTACTGCGAGCAGATGTTAATGACCTGCCAGATGACAGTGTGGCGGTGCGGCGTGAATTGCGCGTGGTTCACCAGTTGCGCCAAACCGAGTTATTGAAAAAGCTTGATGCCAAAACCCAGCACCTGCTCAGTAACACCATTGCGCCCTTAATGGCGGCTCGTGTACTTAAAGATAAACATGCCGCACAGCTCGATAAGCTGCTAGCCAATATACAGCGCTGTTTTGTAGAGCAAGCCAGTTGTTTTGCCGATGGTCGCGATGAGCTATTGGCCGAGCTGGATAAACTGGCCGTTAACATTCAAGCTGTTCGCCAAAAAGATGCGCTCATTCAAGAGTTGCGCAGTGCCAATTTTTGGCAGAACGCCAGTATTGAAAAACTCGAACATGCGCGCAAAGAACTGCGCGGCATTATGAAGTATCGCCAGACAGGAACAGGGCCAGGCTATGAAACCAGCACCACCAAAACGGGCGATACCGGAGTGCAAGAGCGCGATCGGGAGCTAAAAATTGCCGGTGCCAGTGAGGCGATGATCTATCGCCGCAGGCTTAAGGGTATTCTGGATCAAATGATTGCGGCCAACCCTACCTTACAAAAAATCCGTAAGGGTGAAGCCATTGCTGAGGCGGAATTAAAATCACTTGCGTCCACCATACTCACTTCACACCCAGGCGTAAATTTGGAAGTGCTCAATGAGTTTTATGGCCGCACGGCAGATCAGTTACACATCACTCTGCGCGAAATCATCGGGTTGGATGCGCAAGCTGTAGAGGCTCACTTTACGAGCTTCTTGCATTCGCACCCAACGCTCACAGCGCAACAGGTTCGTTTTATGAACCTGCTGAAAAACTATATTGCTCAGCATGGCTCAATCCTCGTCGATACTCTCTACGATGCACCATTCACCTCAGTTTCTTACAAGGGGATTGATGGTGTTTTTACCGCAGCAGATGTGAATGAGTTGATCGCCGTGCTGAAGCCCTTTTTAAAGCAGGAGGGGAAGCATGACCAATAAACATAGCGCACAAGATGACCTTTATATTGCGATTGCTTCAGTTATTCAGCAGGCTCGCCAGCAGGTTAAGCAGGCGATTAACCAGCAAATGGTGCAGGTTTACTGGCACATTGGCCGC
>CBINKF010000572.1:0-2599 GCA_966251115.1 uncultured Cellvibrio sp. | reverse complement strand
CGCGCCATCAAAAGAGCCAAGCGTCGCACGCTGGGTGAGGACTATCACCAGAGCTTGGTCATTAAAATGGTTATGCCCCAGGTTAACTTTGTGGGGCAGACCTCGATACTGCCGCCAGGGGCGCAAATATCCGTACCTTTTGAAGCCGCCGGTGTCGACTCGGTGCAAATAGTTGCCTTTAAGGTCTTTGCCAATAATGTCGGTGAATACCTGCAGGACAACACCCTTACCAGCGCCAATGCCGATGTGCAAACCGGTCGCTATCTGTGGCGCAAGGTCTATCGTCTGCCAGAAATTCCCAAAGGCGATAAACAGCGTTTTAATCTGGACCTGACGCAATTGATGGCGCAGCACCCGGAAGGCATAGTGCGCCTGGAACTGCGCATCGACCGCAGCAATTCCATCTACCACTGCGAGCAGCCGCGTCCGACCGAGCCAGTACAGGGCATGCCCGACAATTCCGACGGTGAAAGTTATTACGAGCGCGAAGAGGCGGAACCAGAATGGTATCGCCAATACTATGGCTCCAACGGCTATTACAACTACAGCGAGCGCAACAACCCCTGCAACGATACCTACTACGACTACGGCGATAACGTGCGCTCGGCGCGCAATTTTTTCCTGTCCAATATTGGCCTAATGGCTAAGCGCGGCGATGGCAAAACCCTGAATGTAGTTGCCACCCAACTCACCAGTGCCGACCCGCTGAGCAACGCCAAAATTACCGCTTACAACTACCAGTTACAGCCTATAGGTACAGGCACCACCGACAGCTATGGCATGGTGGAAATTAACACCGATGGTGTGCCCTTTTATATCCAGGCGCGCGCTGGCGACCAAATTGGCTATCTGCGCCTGCGCAACAACGAAGCCCTACCCACCAATCAATTTGATGTGAGCGGCGAGCAGGTAAAGGGTGGATTGAAAGGCGCTATTTACGGCGAGCGCGATGTCTGGCGCCCAGGTGACGATGTATTTCTCACTTTTGTGCTGGAAGATAAAAGCAAGCAATTGCCACCCAAACACCCAGTCACTCTGGATGTATTTGATCCGCGCGGCAAAAAAGTAGTGAGCCAAACCAATGTGCAGCCGGTAAATGGTTTTTACACTTTTAAATTTGCCACTGAAGAGAGCGCACCCACCGGCAATTACCGCGCCGTGGTGCATGTGGGCAATCGCTATTTCGACAAATTGTTAAAAATCGAAACTATTACGCCCAACCGCATCAAAGTAGAGTTAACGCCTGCCGCTTCGCCCTTGAGTGTGGCGACCATGCCCACCCAGGTAGAGTTGTTTGCCCAATGGCTGCAGGGCGCCACCGCCAAAAACTTAAAAGCCGACAGCGAATTAAAATTGCTGCCGCGCAAAACGCAGTTTGATGGCTACGCGCAATTTGTTTTTGATGACGAGGCGCGCAGTTTTACCGGTTCAAGCCAACAGGTGTTTGATGGCCAGTTGGATGACAAGGGCAAGGCCAGCTTCCCGCTGGATATCAGCCTAAGCTCGCCGCCGCCGGGCATGCTCACAGCGCAATTTGTCACCCGCGTATTTGAAGAGAGCGGCAACTTCAGCACCATTATGCGCCCTTATGAATTTCATCCCTATTCCGCCTGGGTGGGGGTAAATATTCCCAAAGGCAACGGCTATATGGATGCTATCAGTCGCGATGAAGATCACGAGGTGCTGGTGCAATCTCTGGATGATAAGGGCAAGCCATTGGCCAATCGCCATGTGCAAATTTCGGTGTACGAAATTGGTTGGCGCTGGTGGTGGGATGAGGAGGAAGACAATATTGCCGACTACATCAATAACCAAAATTACCGCGCTGCCGCGAGCGAAGATTTGGTAACAGATCAAAATGGGCGTTTGGTGTGGCATCTGCAAAAAAATAAATACGATTGGGGCCGTCACCTGGTGCGCGTGTGCGATATGGATGTCGACAGCGGTGAGGGCCACTGCGCGAGCAAAGTGGTTTATCTGGGGTGGAGTTGGGACCAGGGATTAAAATCCGACGCCGCAACCCAGTTGATGCTATCGACCGATAAAACCAGTTATCAGGTTGGTGAGACTGCAAAAATTCGCCTGCCCAGCGCCAGTGAGGGGCGAGTGCTGCTCAGTTTGGAAAATGGCAGCCGTGTGCTGCAAAGCCGCTGGCTGGATTTAAAACCCAATCAAACCGACATTGAAATTCCGGTAACAGCAGAGATGGCGCCTAACGTATACGCCAATATTGCCATTTTGTTGCCTCATCAAAAACGCGTCGCCGAAACGCCCATGCGCCTCTACGGCATAGTGCCTATTTTGGTTGAAAACCCTCAGACCCGTTTGCAGCCGCAGGTGGATGTGCCGGAAAAAGTGCGCCCGGAAACCGAGTTCAGCATCAAAGTGAGCGAACAGCAGGGCCGGGCTATGACTTACACCCTGGCCGTTGTGGATGAGGGCCTGTTGGGGCTTACCAATTTCCACGCGCCAGATCTGCACGACAATTTTTTCAAGCGCGAGGCATTGGGCGTGCGCACCTGGGATTTATTCGATCAGGTGGTGGGCGGCTATGGCGCCTCGCTGGAGCGCGTACTCGCGATAGGTGGTTCCGATGCCG
>CBINKF010000571.1:0-2609 GCA_966251115.1 uncultured Cellvibrio sp. | reverse complement strand
TTACTGCTGAATGGAATGGCTGATTTTACCTAAAACTGACCTGAATCAGTGTTTTACTTGGATATGGGGCTAGACTAAAAAACCATCAAGTTAGCCAAACCCATAAATTTTTAACCTCAACATTTTCAACTCAGGGCCTGACAAGCCATGTCAGTAGAGCAAGTCCCGGGAGGTGTGCGATGAGTGACTTTAGAAGCGAACACGACAGTATGGGCGAGGTACAGGTACCCGCCCGCGCCTTATACGGCGCTCAAACCCAGCGCGCCCTGGATAATTTTGAAATCTCCAGCCTGGTGATGCCTCCGCGCTTTATCCAGGCGGTCACTTATATCAAAAAGGCCGCGGCCCTGGCCAACTACCAGCTGGGGCTGCTCGACTGTATGCAGACAGAGGCCATAAGCACAGCGGCGGATCAGATCCTCAGCGGCCAGTTTGCCGACCAGTTCCCAGTAGATGTATTCCAGACCGGCTCCGGCACTAGCAGCAATATGAACGTGAACGAGGTGATTGCGCGCCTGGCCAATCACAACCAGGCCACCGATGGCGTCAGCGTTCACCCCAACGACCATGTCAACATGGGCCAGAGCAGCAACGACACTATCCCCAGCGCGATACATATCAGCGCCGCCCTGGCCCTCAAACAGCAGTTATTCCCCGCGCTGGAGGAGCTGCACACAGCCCTGGCGCGCAAAGCCGAGCAACTGGCAAATGTGGTCACCACTGGCCGCACCCATTTGATGGACGCCATGCCCATTACCCTGGGCCAGGAGCTGGGCGGCTGGGCAGCGCAGATACTGGCCTGCCAGAAGCATCTGGAGCAGATTCTGCCGGATTTACTGCAGCTGGCCCAAGGTGGCACGGCCGTAGGCACAGGGATTAATGCCCACCCGCAATTCGCCGCCAAGGTCGCCCAGCATCTGCACGAATTTACCGGATTGAATTTTGTGCCAGGTAAAAACTTTTTCGCGCTTATGAGCAGCCAGGACACGGCGGTAGCGCTTTCCGGCCAGCTAAAAACCCTGGCGGTAGCGCTGATGAAAATCAGCAACGACCTGCGCTGGATGAACTCCGGCCCACTCGCCGGTTTAGGGGAGATCAGCTTAAAAAGCCTGCAGCCGGGCTCATCGATTATGCCGGGCAAGGTCAACCCGGTAATCCCCGAGGCTGTGTGTATGGTGTGCGCCCAAGTAATAGGTAATGACACCAGCATTGCCATCGCCGGGCAATCGGGCAATTTCCAGCTCAACGTGATGCTGCCACTGGTGGCCTACAACCTGCTGCAATCCATAGAGCTTCTCAGCAATGCCTGCAATGAGCTGGCAGACAAAGCCATTACGCCTTTCAGCGTAAATCAAGCAAATTTGGATAAGGCCCTGGCACTAAACCCGATTTTGGTAACAGCGCTCAACCCGATTATCGGCTACGAAAAAGCCGCCTCCATCGCCAAAAAAGCCTATGCCGAGGGGCGGCCAATTATTGATGTGGCGGCGGAGGAAACCGGTAAAAGCCGGTTGGAATTGGAAATACTGCTGTCGCCCCAAAAATTAACCCAGGGCGGGCTTTGAGCAGCACCTGTCTCAAACTAACGGGATTTAATGGGCGCTGCCCAACCAGATCGCGGTAGATGGAATAGTGTGCGTTGCCAGAACCGCCATAACCACCTTTGCAACTCCCGTTGCCATAAAGCCTGGCTATTTTTTACGCCGTTTTTGAGGCTACTGGCAGAATTTGGGTAATTCCGCCTTAAGGATATCCGCCAAATGCCGCGTCGCCGGCCCGGCAAAATCGCGGTCGGCAAAGGTGAGATAGGTAATCACTTCGCGCAGCGACCCCACCTCCACCGGCAGGTACTTTAAGTGCCCGGCCTGAATATCGTCGCGCGTGTAGGCATCGGGTAACCAGGCATAGCCCAGGCCCATACGTATCGCTTCCAGGGAGGTTTTAATGTGGCTTACAGTCCAGCGCTGATCCGCCTCCTGCCAGCCTTCGGTGCGGCGGCGATAAAGACCGGAATCGCGCACAATAATCTGCCGGTACTGGCGCATATCCTCAAAGTTAATGGGCCGCCCCAGCTGCTGCAGCGCGTGATCGGCGCTGGACACACCGTGCATGGCCACAGTCACCAGTTTTTCCCCCATAAAACCCGGAGGTACGCGCCCGCCTATGGCCAAATCCACTTGCCGCTGCAGCAGTGCATCCTCGGTGCCGCTCAGTACGGATTCAAATATTTCCACGCGCGTATCGGGAAAATCGCGCGCGAAAATATCCAGGCATTTAAGAATGTATTTGGGCGGAATTAACAAATCGGCGGCCAGCTTCACCATGGGTTCAACTTGCACCGACAGGCAACCGGCAGACTTTTCCAATCGCTCGGCCTGCTCCAACAGCTGCTTGGCGCGACGATAGAGCAGCTCCCCTGCCGGCGAGGCCACCGCTTTGCGCCCCTGCAACTGAAAGGCCTTGACTCCCAGGGCGGATTCCAACTGGGCGATGGCGTAGGAAATGGACGACTGGCTTTTATTAAGCAGCTCGGCCGCGCGTGCATACCCCCCCGCATCGATTACTGCCAGGAGCGCGCGCCACTGCTCCAGGGTGACTTTATTTTCCAC
>CBINKF010000570.1:0-2615 GCA_966251115.1 uncultured Cellvibrio sp. | reverse complement strand
CACGGCGTGGCAGGGCTGGTGTACCTGTTTGTGTTTATGGGCCTGAGCCTGTCGGGCTGGGTGCAATTGGGCGTGGGTTTAATGGGTGTCGGCCAGGGTTTGTCGCAAAAACCAGGGCTCGCCGGGTCGTTTTTTACCGGAGTGCTGGCGGCGCTGGTGGCCAGCCCCTGCACCGCGCCTTTTATGGGGGCCGCGCTCGGCTTTGCCCTCACCCAACCTGCACTTTTGGGCTTGTGTGTATTTGCCGCCCTGGGCCTGGGTATGGCACTGCCGATGTTGCTGCTCTGCCACTGGCCCTGGCTCGCCCAGCGCCAGCCCAAACCCGGGCTGTGGATGGAACAGTTAAAAGAGCTGCTGGCGTTTCCGCTGTATTTAACCGCGCTCTGGCTGCTGTGGGTGCTGGGTCACCAGGCGGGTGTGGATGGGGTTATAGCCACGGCGGCCGGGGCGCTATTGCTGATTTTTGCCATCTGGCTGCACAAGCAGGCGGCCTCCGGCCATTGGCACAAGATCAAGCTGTTGGCGGCCTGCAGCCTGGTGTTGGGCGCGCTTAGCCTGCCCTGGCAAAAACTGGATACGGTAGCCAAGGCAAATAGCGCGGCCCAGGGTCAAACAGGGTTTAGTTTGGATCAACTGGCACAGGCCAGAGCTACAGGACGCCCGGTGTTCGTCAACCTCACCGCCGACTGGTGCCTGACCTGCCTGACCAACGAGCGGGTCGCGCTGGATACCCAGGCAGTGCAGGCCGCATTTGCGCAAGCAGGGGTTATTAGCATCAAGGGCGACTGGACCCAGCGCGACCCGCAGATCACACAGCTGCTGGCGGAATACAAACGCAGCGGCGTGCCCCTGTACCTTTGGTTCCCTGCGGGCAGCGCCGGCGATGCCCAGGTGTTGCCGCAGATTTTATCCAAATCCCTACTGCTGGAACTGGTTACCACCCAAGCGATTACTCAAGCGCAACCACATGGGCTTGATGCAGCTGACAAGGTGTTTGCAGCAGGCCCAAGTGCGGGTGAAAACTCAAACTGGTAGCCAGCGGCGATGGCCGTGCCAGCACCTGGCGCGCCTGGGTCGCGGTTTGCAAGCTGCCGTTTAAAGGCACCGCCAGCACCGGCGATTCATGACAGGCGCCGCCGGTGAGGAAATAGAGTTCGCCCTGGGCCAGGCTAAGCAGTTTAACATTGGCCGGCAGGTTGGGGTTGATGGACCTGGCGGGCATGTTCAGGTCGCTTATCTGCCAGAGTCCGGCGGCGTTGAGGTACTGCAGATAAATACTGTCGCGCTGCACCAGCACGCTGCCCAGACTGCCAAAGGTGAGCTGCTTTTGCTGATGGGAATTCAGATCCAGCACCCAGAGGTTTTTGCTATCGCCCTGGGTTTTGGCATACACCAATTGCTGGCCGTTATTGATTAGCCCCAGGGCCTCCAGCGGGTCGCTCGCCTCCAGCAACAGCAGCAGGTTTTTATCGGCCAGGCCCAGCTGGTAAAGGCTGTTACCGGCGTTAAAAAATACCGCGTCGCCGCGCTCGCTCCAGACTATGGGCCCCAGGCGCTCGCTCAGCGGTTGATTGAGTGCGGGGTAAGGCTGGCTCAAACTATCCCCATTAACATCAATCAAACTGAGCTGCACCACTTGTTTATCCAGGGTGGCGAAAATAATTTTTTGGCCATCGGGTGAAATGCTCGCGCCAAAATTCAGCAGCGCATTATGGGTAATATCCATTGCCTCACCTGCGCTGTTTAACCACTGAATATTGGCCTTGCGCTGCTCGCGGGTGAAGTAGATTTTATCGCCCGCTGGCGCAAACACCGGGCGCGACAGCAGGCCCTGGCCGTGGTCCGGCAGGGCGATGGTTTTGCGGCTGCCATCGCGGTAAATCAGCAACAGCTCCGGTTTGTCGGGCGCGAACGCCAAAAGGCCACTGCCATCGGGAATCCAGCTCAGTTCCAGATGGGCGTAGGGCAGTAGATAGCGCGTTTTGACCTGCTGTGAAGCGTCGAGAAAAATCAGCTGGGTTTGATTGCCCTGGTTGCGCGCCAGTAGCGTGGTTTTATTAAAAATTGCCGCGCTGTATGGATTGCTCGCGCCACTCACCTCCGCCATCTGCGTTAGCCGCTGGTCGGTGCGTGAATAACGGTAGCGCGCGTTGCCCGCGCTCGGCCCCTGCTTGGCCACCAGCTCCAGAGTGTCTTCATCCCACCAGCTCAAACTGAAAATTCGCCCCTGCCACTGGCTGAGGGTTTGCTTTTCCAACAGCTGGTGTCTGGCTAAATCCAGGGTAAAAAAGTGAATGGTGTAGATGAAGTTGGCCCGCTCGTAAAAATTGGGGTTGAGTGGGCGCCCGGGGATGCGATTCACCTCAATGGCCGCCAGCTGCTGGCCCGAAGGCGACCAGGCCAATTTAAACCAGCTACCCTGGGTACGCGCCAGCTGCCAATCCTTACCCTGGGAATCGCGAATAATCAGCTGGCTTTGGGTGTTGCCCAAGTCATCAATAAATGCCTCGGTAATATAAGCCACATGTGAACCGTCGGGATTAGGGCTGGCAGCGCGCTGGTGGCCAGGCTGTTCGGTATACGCCTGCCAGTGGCTGAATTGGGTGTGATGCAGT
>CBINKF010000569.1:0-2621 GCA_966251115.1 uncultured Cellvibrio sp. | reverse complement strand
AGCTCGGCCGCTTTTTGCTGGCCCACCAAGCGCGGCAGCAGGTAACTGCTGGCGTATTCCGGGCACAGCCCCAGGTTCACAAACGGCAGTTGCAGACGTGCGTCCTCAGTCGCATAAACCAGGTCGCAGTGCAGCAGCAGGGTTGTGCCTATGCCCACCGCGTGTCCGCGCACCACCGCCACTACCGGCTTGCCCGAGCTGCGCAAGGCGTTCATAAAACGCACCACCGGATGATCCTCATGAATTTCCGGCTGTTTCATAAAATCCTGCAGGTCGTTGCCGCTGGTAAAAAACTCATCGCTGCCGGTGAGCACTATCACCCTCACCTGCTGCTCGCCATTAGCCGCGCCTATCAATTCCGCCAGGGCGGCATACATCTCCAGCGAGAGCGCATTTTTCCGCTCCGGGCGATTGAGGGTGAGGGTGAGGACACGGTCGTCCAGCCGGGCGATAACCTGGGCGCTGGGGCTAGTGATCATTGGTGGTTCCTTATGATGTCGTTATTAAGGGACTGAAAATTGGGAGATTTGTCCAAAGCTATTAGCCGAGATTGAATGAGTATAGACAAGGGATTACCAATAATGGCTCCGCAGCGTCGTCCAGGTTGGATAAGCGCCCCCGCGCAGGTACAATTCGCGCCCAGCCTATTTATCCCCTGTAATTATTAATTTATGAATATCCGCGAACTGCTCAACCAACGTGTTCTCTCTGCCATGGCCGCCGTGGGTGTGCCCGCCGATCTGCCCGCCCTGATCGCCCCTGGCAAAAAAGCCGGCTTTGGCGACTACCAGGCCAACTGCGCCATGGGCGCGGCGAAAGCCATGGGCACCAACCCGCGCGAACTGGCCACTAAAATCCTGGAGAACCTGGATTTGGACGGTATTGCCGAAAAACTGGAAATCGCCGGCCCTGGCTTTATCAATATCCACCTCAAGCCCGAGTGGCTGGGTGAGCAGGTCGCCAACGCCCAAACCCACAAGCGCTTGAATATTGGCCTGGTAGAGGCGCCGCAAACCGTAGTTATCGACTATTCCGGCCCCAACCTCGCCAAAGAGATGCACGTGGGCCATTTGCGCTCCACCATTATCGGCGATGCGCTCGCACGCCTGCTGGAGTTCCAGGGCCATAAAGTCGTGCGTCAAAACCACGTGGGCGACTGGGGCACCCAGTTCGGTATGCTTATCGCCGAGCTGGAAGAGCAACTGGGCTCCGGCAGCGATGGCGAAATGGCGCTTAAGGATC
This sequence comes from uncultured Cellvibrio sp., assembly GCA_966251115.1. Taxonomy (GTDB): domain Bacteria; phylum Pseudomonadota; class Gammaproteobacteria; order Pseudomonadales; family Cellvibrionaceae; genus Cellvibrio. Next base: position 1,379 of record CBINKF010000569.1, on the reverse strand, counting down.
TGGAAGTCTTCTACCAAAAAGCCAAAAAGCACTTTGACGATGACGTCGCCTTTGCCGACAAAGCGCGCGATTACGTAGTGCGCCTGCAAGGTGGCGACGAAAAAATGCTTAAGCTGTGGCAACAGTTCAAGGCGATCTCCCTGCACCACTCCACCGAGATTTACCAAAAGCTTAACGTCACCCTCAACGACAGTCATGTGATGGGCGAAAGCGCCTATAACGACGACCTGGCGCCGCTGGTGAAAGAGTTACAAGACAAAGGCATGGCGGTGGCGAGCGAAGGTGCCCAAGTGGTGTTTTTGCAGGAGCTGGCCGACAAAGACGGCAACCCATCACCGGTGATTATTCAAAAACAAGGCGGCGGCTTCCTCTACGCCACCACCGACCTGGCCGCGCTGCGCTACCGCGCTGGCAAGCTGGGCGCCGCGCGCATTATGTACTTTATCGACGCGCGCCAGTCGCTGCACATGCAGCAGGTATTTACCATTGCGCGCAAGGCTGGTTTTGTCGGCGCCGATGTGAGCCTGGAGCACCTGGCCTTTGGCACCATGATGGGCAGCGATGGCAAACCCTTTAAAACCCGCAGCGGCGGCACGGTAAAATTGGCCGAGCTGCTCGAAGAAGCGGTCGAGCGCGCAGGCAAGGTTGAGCAAAACGAAAAGAACGCCGACCTGAGCGCCGCAGAACTGGCCGAGATTGCGCGCAAGGTGGGCATAGGCGCGGTTAAATACGCCGACCTGTGTAAAACCCGCACCAACGACTATGTTTTCAGCTGGGAATCCATGCTCAGTTTTGAAGGCAACACCGCACCCTATATGCAGTACGCCTACACCCGCGTGCAGAGTATTTTTCGCAAGGCGGGCGTTGCGCCCGAGTCACTCAACTGCGCGATCCACATTGGCAGCGAGCAGGAGAAAACCCTGGCGATTAAACTGCTGCAATTCAGCGAAGTGCTCGACCAGGTAGCGCGCGAAGCCCTGCCCCATTTGCTGTGCACTTATCTGTACGAAATCGCCAGCTTGTACATGAGTTTTTACGAAGCCTGCCCGATTTTAAAAGACGGCATAGCACCGGAGCTGCGCGACAGCCGCTTGCGCCTCTGCCATCTGGTGGCGCGCACTATCAAGCAGGGCCTGGAGCTGCTGGGTATAGAAGTCATGGAGCGCATGTAAGCAATACCATTAAGGGGGCTTGTGCCCCCTTAGCATTTTTAAAAAACCAAGCAATAAAATACGCGGCAAGCGATTCGGTCATTTTTACCTCCCGCTTCTACACTGAAGTGAAATAATTTTTTAAGTTCAGAGGTAATTATGAAAACAAGATTCAGCAACAGCTCGATTAAACCTCTCGTTGGCCTCGCGTTTGCAGTGGGATTAACC
>CBINKF010000568.1:0-2624 GCA_966251115.1 uncultured Cellvibrio sp. | reverse complement strand
GGCATTCGCACATAAATAACCTTTACCTGTAAATAACTTTTACGAGTAAACAAATAGTAGCGAGAGACGAATGCTTAAATTTTTCTGCTTTACCTGGTGGTTGAGTGTTTTGATGGTGCTCACGTCCTGCGGCTTTTGGGGACAGAAGAGTGCAGCCAAACCGGCATATAACGCACAAACAACCTATGCCAAACTTGCGGCCCAGTATCCCTTTATCCAGATTGCTTCCAGCCGCGTTCCTTCAACTATTAAACTGCGCAAAAATATTACCTACATAAGCTATGGGGCCAGGCATCTGCAGTTGGATGTGTACTCACCCGGAAGTTCAGCGCATAACTTGGGTATAGGCCTTGTGTTGGTGCACGGTGGAGGCTGGGCCAGTGGCAGTCGCCAAAACCTGGCGCCTCTGGCGCTGGCGTTGGCCGAAAAAGGCTATGTAGCGGCGACAGTCAGTTACAGGTTGTCGGGCGAAGCGCCTTACCCAGCTGCCATTTATGACGTAAAAGCAGCCCTGCGCTGGATGCGTAAGCATGCGTCAACGTTTGGCATTCACCCGCGCAAGATTGTCGTGGCCGGGGGCTCGGCAGGCGGACAAATCGCGAGTCTGGTGGGGGTAACTAATGGCCTGGATAAGTTTGATCCCCAGGCAAAAAAAAGCCCCGTCTCCAGTGATGTGCAAGCCATTGTTGATATAGATGGTTTGATTGATTTTACTGCGCCCGCCGCACTGAAGTACGAGAATGATCCAGCCAAGAAACCTTCAGCAGCGGGCGCCTGGTTTGGCGGTCGCTATGAGCAAAAGCCGGGGCTTTGGAAAGAGGCATCCGCACGCTTTTATGTGAACGGGCAAACGCCACCCATATTGTTTTTGCGCAGTGCTCAGCCGCGCTTTTGTGTTGGCTATGTTCAAATGCAGGCGGACATGTCCGCCTTGGGGATAACAGCGGACGCTGTACAAATTCCTGATACACCTCATTCTTTTTGGCTATTTGATCCTTGGTTGCAGCCGAGTGTGGATGCCATAGATAGCTTTTTGCGCAAGGTGTTTAAACCCTAGCTGTTTGATCTTTCAGCCCCAGGCTGAATAGCGCGCGAAACCAGCTAAATTTAACGGCGAGTAAAAATACCAGGCCCAGCCCCAGGAGTGTTCCGCTGGAATTCGCGAGCATATCAATCAGGCTGAAAGTGCGCGGCGGGCTAAATATTTGGCCAACTTCTATCGCAAAGGAGTAGCTAATGAGAAAGGCTGCGCGCTGCCAATAAGGCCAGTAGGGGCGGGCGAAACTGATGGAAAAACTTGCAACCAGATAACCGGTGCCGTGCATTAGCCAATCGGCGAACATAGGAACTGTATCTTCCGGGTGAGGCGTTAAACCCAGGTAGGTATAAATACACAGCATTAAATAAAATTGCGTTACACAGAGCACTCGCCACATTTTTCCCCCTGTTTTTGGCTTTAAAAATTGGTGGCGAGCATAGCAGTTTTGCAGCGCAAAAGCGGCTTGGACAAAGCTTGTTGGGCTAAGTTGTTGAACTTGGTGAATTAGCTGTTTATTACAGTTAATCCACCAGCGCTATCTTGTCTTCAGCGCTGTAAAGGTCCTGCGGCGTGTTGATGTTAAAAAAGGGATCAAAAGGCCCGGTAGCAAATTGCACCGTTACATGATTTTGCTGATGAATCCAATCCTGTAAACGGGGAATATTACCCGAGGCAAGCTGGTCCTGAATTTTCCCCAACAGCGATGCATGCCAAAGTGCAAATACTGGCTGAATGCCAGATTCTGTGGCGGCAACGGCAATTTGGGCTTTTTGCTGGTGGGCGGCTGCAAACAGCTCGGCTACCAGGTTCCTGGGGAAAAAGGGCGTGTCCGATGCAAAACTGGCGAGCCACTCGGCATCCGGATTGTCTTTGTGTAACCAGTTGAGCCCGGCATGAATACCAGCCAGGGGCCCGGGATTCTCGGAAAATTCATCGGCTATAACCGGCAAGCGGCTGCGCGCAAAGCGCAAACTGTTGCCGTTAGCATTGAGAATAAGCTCGTCAACCTGGGGTTGCGCGCGCTCGATTGCACGTTGTAGCAGTGTCTTTCCGGCCAGTGGCAGCAGGCATTTATCGCCACCACCCATGCGGCGCGCCAGACCTCCGGCCAGGATAAGCCCGGTAATTGGAACAGCTATAGTCATATAAGAGAGATGCTCAAGCGCCCAGTTAAGCGTGGCGCATAAATCATTAAGTTGCCTTGGCTAGTCTAGCTGGCTTCCGAGCTAACTTCTAAATTAATTATGTGATGGCTATTCAAGATTAACTCCCCCCTGAAGTATAGGCATATAAATCTATTAAAGTAGTATTGCTAATAGGCGCCTAAACTTGCATAAGGCCCAGTAACAGAATGCGTTGGCACGGGGTTCATGTTGCAGGAGCTTGGTCGGCCAAGAAAAATTGCAATTCCCGTGTTGGGCAGTAGTATGCACGCCACCCTAATTTACTGGAGCTGAAGATGGACTTAGAACTCGAAGATTTTCGCCGCGAGTACACCCAGGGCGGGCTCGACCGGGGCGATCTCGCCGATAATCCGCTCGATCAGTTCAGGCGCTGGATGGAGCAGATCATCACCGCCAAAATC
>CBINKF010000567.1:0-2626 GCA_966251115.1 uncultured Cellvibrio sp. | reverse complement strand
GCGGGCTGGTTTCAGCGCCCAGGCAATGGCCGTAAAAATCAAAGGCGTAGTGGTGTTTTACCATCACCTGTTGCAGCGGGCGGATTTGCATTGCGGGTGCATCCAGACCCAAGTGCGCCAGCAGCTGCGCATTGCCTTTGCCGGCGGTAAAAATAAATTGTTGGGCGTTGATGGTTAGTGGTTGATCGCCCAGGCTCAGATTCAGGGATATACGGTGCTGTGCGTCGCGCGTTAATTGCGCCCGCTGCCAGTCGATCAGATAGCAGCAGCCCTCGATATTGTGGGCGAGGTTGGCCACCAGGCTGGGGGTATCTATTACCAGATCTTCCAGCTTGTAGAGGCTGCCCGTGAACTCACTGGTGCGCAGCAGCGGGGGGCGGCGATCCGGGTGCACCGGCTCAACGCGGCCGCGGGTGAGTTTGCTGGCGAGGAAGGTGGTGACGCGGCTGGCGACTGTCTCGCTCGACCACATAAAAAAGTGATCGCTGAGGATGCGCGTATGGCGCAAATCGACATCGCCGTCGCCACACAGGCAGTCGCGCCAGTGGCGCGGCATCTCGGCAATAGCCTCGGAGGCGCCGGTGAGCGTGCCCGCCAGGGTGTATTTCATGCCGCCGTGGATCATCCCCTGGGAGGCGAGCGTCTGGTCGCTGCCCAGCGCCTTGTGCTCAAACAGCAATACCGAGTAACCCGCCAGGCGCGCGCGATTGGCCAGCCAGAGGCCGGCGACACCGCCGCCGATAATGGCCAGGTCGACATCCAGATTGGTAACTTGCGCGGGGGAATCGCTGTGCATGGGAGCTTGAATAAATAACAAAAAAGACGCGCAGTATAAGGCTTTAATCACACAATTGCTTTCGCCGGCCCCTGCCGCTCAGTTGATCTGGCGACAACCACTGGTAAACTGCGGGCAGATTAGCGGAAGAATTCTATGTCATTGAAATTATTGCTGGCTGAAACAGCGACTCCCCTGGGGGATGCCCTGCTGCAGGACCTGGAGCGTGAACCCTTTAACCTGCTTGTTCCCGGGGCGCCAGGCTTGGACTGGTTTGATGCCGCTGCAGTCAGCGCGTATATCCAGCAAAAGCGCCCGGAAGTTGTTGTCAATAATATCGCCTGGGAGGCGCTGGATACCCAGGCTGGTCGCGAGCGCTACCTGGCGGCGGCCAGCCATTTGGCGGCCGCCTGTGGTGCGGCTAATATCCCCTTGATTCAACTGTCCAGCTACAGGTTGTTTGCCGGCGATGGCAAAAGTACCCACGGGGAAAAAGATGTCCCCAATCCGCTCGATGACGCTGGCCGGGCCCTGGTGGCCGCCGAAATTAAACTGGCGGAGCTGGCACCGCGCCACATCTGCCTGCGTTTTAGCTGGCTGATTGGCCCCTATGGCGACAACCTGTTGTCGCGTCTGCTTAGCGGTTATCTCGGGGGCGCGGCAGTCAAAGCCAATCGCCGCCTGCGCGGCGCGCCTACTACCTATGCCGATGCCGTGCGGGTGGTTATTGCCCTGGTCAAGCAGATCAGCTGCGGCGCGGATAACTGGGGCATCATGCACTACTGCTCAGGCGATGTTTGCACTCAGGAGGAGTTTGCCGAGCAGTTGCTGCAGCTGTTGATCCAGCAGCAATTGCTAACCGCTGAACCCAGCCTCACCATAGTGGACGAAGACCCGGTCAACGAGCCGCTTAGTGCGATTCTCAGCTGTCGCCAGGTGCGCGACTGCTTCGGTGTGCAGCAGCGCTCCTGGCGCCCCAGCTTGCTGCCGCTGGTTAAGCAGTGGCTGCACAATCGCGCTGACAGCAACGCTCCTGCCTGATTGCTGCGCCTGCTTTTCCCCATAAAAAAAGCGAGCTGAAATGCTCGCTTTAGTCAGGCCCCGAGTGGCCCGGAATGGCTTAGGTGAGACGCTTAAAACTGATACTTGGCTTCCACCAGAATGTACTGGGATGACCAGATCGCCTGGTAGCTCATGCCTTCGCTGTAGCGATCTACACCGGAATGGCCTTCGCCTTTAAGCAGGTTCACCATGCCGCTGCTCAATTGATCTTTAACCACCACCGAAAGTTTTTTACTGGTGGTTTCCAGGGCGCGGAACTGGCTGGCTAAAAGCCCTTGGTCACCGCTGTTGGCGGCGGGGAGGTCAAAATAGCCACGGGTTTTGCTGATGATGTCCTTGGCGCTCTGGCTGAGTAGGGGTTTATTGGCTTTGCCGTCATCGCACAAGCCAATTTGATGTAGGGCGCCGCAGCCCAGGCCGGTGATTACGGCCATAAGGCGCAACCAGCGGCGGCAAACGGTGGTTTTAACGAGTCCTTTGTGGCACAGAGGCAGTCCCATGGCTGGAATCATTGGTTGAGCTGACATGATGCCTGGACCTGTTATGTTTAACTTAGGTTCAGTTTGCCTGCGCCCCAGGCTAAATTCTGTCAACCAGTACTTTTTTTTAGATGAGTTATTTATGGTTTTGTGGATATTGCTAACTTTTCTATAAAAGCTATAACCAAGTGACTAATGTCAGTAATTAAAGGCTGACAAAAGTAATTAATGGCGCATAAGGCCGCATTTTTTATCTAAACCTTACCCACAAAAAAAGAAAATGTATGCACCGCATTTTATGATGCTTGTT
>CBINKF010000566.1:0-2630 GCA_966251115.1 uncultured Cellvibrio sp. | reverse complement strand
GATTTGCGCTCGGTATTTTCCGATGTGGAGCAGGGCAATAATCTCAGTTATCAGCTGATGGAAAATACCAACCCTCAGTTGGTGTCGCAGGTACAAATTAATCAGCAAACCGGTGAGTTAAAAGTTCTATTGGCAAGCGGGCAGTTGGGCGATGCCAGTTTGACAATACGTGCGCTGGATGCTGATGGTGCTTGGGTCGAGTCAAGTTTCCATGTGGAGGTGAAGTCGGCAGCAGTAGTGCCCCCTGTCGTTGAGCCGACAACCCCGGATGGAGGAAATGCCGATGGCGGTGCAAGCTTGCCACCCCAAAAAGATACCTCAACCGATACAGGAACTGGCGTCACACCAAACCAGCCGGGTTCCAACACGGATGCAGGCACGGTTGCACCAGGAAAATCTGATTCGGACAATCAGACAGCTGATTCATCCAATCAATTACCTTCCAGTTCCCAGCACTCACCCGCATTGGTTATAGATTCTATCGACAGCCAGGTAAATAGCACGGACTTAAGCCCCAACGACAGGCGCGATTACGCGCGCTGGGAAGAGGCAAAACCTCAGGCTGTGCATGAGTCCCTTGGTAGTTTAACTGCGGATTCGCCGCTGGTAAGTTTAATTTCACCCGACGATGGTTTTACCACCTGGCAGGCGGCAGATTTTAATACCGAGGTGCGTCGCACCCACGAGCAGATGCATCAGATTGTGGAGGAGGAGCTAGCTCACAAGGCGGTGTTTACCGGGCTGGCTTTTTCGGTCACTACTGGCCTGCTAATCTGGTCACTGCGTGCCAGCAGCCTGTTGCTTACACTTATGTCGATGATGCCACTCTGGCGCGGTATGGACCCGCTGCCTATCCTGGATGAAGTGAATAAACGTAAAAAGCAATTGGAAGAACAGCGCCGCGATCGAAAACATGAAGACAAGAGCAAAAAAGAAGTGGGTTATTTGTTTGACCATGTACAGCAACAAAAACATAAGGATGAGTAAATGATTCGTATCACGCCTGCTGTACGTCTTAGCCTCGGGCTAGTGGTACTGACAATATCGCTGCTGATTTTGGCCCAGGCGTTAGGCTTGGCACCCGGTAGCGAACGTCAGCAATTGGAAATGCGCGAGCGATTGGCGCAGACTACTGCGTCGCAAATGGCTACGGCCATTACCCGTGGTGACTATGCGCTTTTGCGCCAGTTGCTGGATACCGCCGTGGAGCGCAACCCCGAAGTAAAATCTGCGGGGGTGCGCCGAGTGGATGGGGTGCTATTGGCGCAAACCGGCAACCACCAAAAATTTTGGCAGCCTGAGTCGGCAGAAGGTTCGACACCCACGCACGTGCGCCTGCCAATCATTATTGCGGGCACCAAGCGTGCGACTTTTGAAATGGCCTTTAAGCCCCTGGAGCCAGAGCGTCACAGCTTTTTAAATTTACCGACTTTTCCAATGTTAGTGGTGTTTGTCTCCATCAGTGGTTTTATTGGTTTTTGGTTTTATATTCGCCGCGCACTAAAACACCTAGACCCGAGTGCAGTGGTTCCCGCGCGGGTGCGCAATGCGCTGAATATTTTAGCCGAGGGTGTTTTGATCCTAGACCGGCGTGAACAAATTGTATTGGCAAATAATTCCCTGCTGGAGCATTTGCAAAAGTCTGAAGCGGCGTTGCTGGGTAAAAAGGCGAGTCAATTGGGCTGGAAGCTAGAAGCCGAGCAGGAGGCTGAGGAGTTTCCCTGGTTAACCGCCCTGGCGACAGGCAATAAACAAACTGGTGTTCGTGTAATTTTTGCGCGGCATAAAGCTAAAGATATTATCTATCGTGTCAATGCTGTGCCTATTCTCGATGGCGCCGGTAAAAGCCAGGGAACTATTGCTGTATTTGATGACATTTCCGAACTGGAAGAAAAAAGCCGTTTGCTGGAAGATATGATTAAACAGCTGGCGGCTTCGCAAGCCGATATAGAGGCAAAAAACCGCGAGCTTTCCTTTTTGGCCACACGCGACCCGCTCACCAATTGCTACAACCGACGTGCACTCTATCAACATCTGGAAGGAAAGTTTGAGGGCACACGCGCAACCGATGTTCACTTTAGCTGCATCATGGCCGATATAGACTTCTTTAAAAAAGTAAACGATACCTATGGTCATGCCACGGGTGATGCGGTAATAAAAATGGCTGCCAATTGTTTGCGTGAGTCTGTGCGCGATATGGATATGGTGGCGCGTTTTGGTGGCGAGGAGTTTTGCATCATTCTGCCGGGCGCGCCCCTGGAGCAAGCGCGCATGATTGCCGAACGCTGCCGCGAAAAAATGGCTGGCCAGGTGACTGAGGGGGTTAGGGTAACCGGCAGTTTCGGGGTGTCCTCAATAAGCTTGGGGGCAAAATCCGCCGATGAGCTTATTCAGCAGGCCGATGAGGCGCTCTACTATTCCAAGCAGAACGGCCGCAACCTTGTCAGCAGCTGGCAGGCTTCCATGGGCCAGATTATTTCCGGTTCGGCAAAAAAATAGCGGAGAGTTTGGCATTTAAAGCGGCCACATGGTTCCAGCAGGTGGTAAATCCCTCCCGAGTAATTACAATACCCCTGATTTGATGATAACGAGACCCTGAGCTCCAAAAGACGAGCTCCAAAAAACGAGTC
>CBINKF010000565.1:0-2631 GCA_966251115.1 uncultured Cellvibrio sp. | reverse complement strand
CCCTCCAGTTTGCCCAGGCTGGCCGCCAGGCTTTGCAATTTGGCGTCACTGGCGCCCTCGGTTACCGCGTTATGCAGAGCATCGCGCGCGGCGCCGAGTTTTTCATCCAGTTGGTCGCGGCTTTTAGCGTCTGCCTCGCGCTGGGTTTTCAGGGTGGCCTGTTGCGCGTCGGTTAACTCCAGGTCTTTGATCAGGTGCGCCATCGGGCGACCATCAGCACCGGGGGTAAACTTATGCATCATGGGATGATGGGGGCAGTCTTTGGGCGTACTTGGGTCCGGTGCGGCAAAACTGCTGGTCGCCAGCATCAGGCTGCCGGCCAACAAACCACCAAGTAAAGAGAGTTTCATAGCTTTCATTGGATATTCCTCCAGAATCAGTGTTTGGAGGTCAACCACCAAACTGCGCATTCACTCCCAGGTGTTTAGCAGCCAACCTTGAGGACATTATCTACTCTTATTCTGTTAAGATAGGTTAAAAACCTTACAAGAATCATGACTCTTATTGTGGCCTGATGCAAACTGCCGGGTCACCAAAACCGAGGTAATAATAAGTATGCAAAAGGTGCTTCTTATCGACGATGACCAGGAGCTGTGTCAGCTGCTGGGTGAGTATCTCACCACCGAGGGCTTTAAGGTGGACATGGCCCACGACGGCCAAAAAGCCCTGGAGCTTGCCGATAAAAACCTTTACATGCTGATAGTGCTGGATGTGATGTTGCCGGTACGCAACGGTTTCGATGTGCTTAAAACCCTGCGCCAACACAATCAGGTACCGGTGATTATGCTCACCGCCAAAGGCGATACGGTTGATCGGGTAATCGGCCTGGAAATTGGCGCTGACGACTACCTCGCCAAACCTTGCGACCCGCGCGAACTGGTAGCGCGGATTCGCGCTATCCTGCGCCGCGCCAGCCAGAATGATAGCTCGCTGCCCCAGGTGGAAAAGCTCAGCTCCGGCAAACTATCGCTGCACCTGGGAACCCGCACTACCACCTGGGAAAACGCCGAAGTGCCGCTCACCGGCACCGAGTTCAGCGTGCTGGAGATACTGGTGCGCCGCGCCGGCCAGGTGATCAGTAAAGACGAAATGACCGAGCAGGCGCTCAACCGCAAGCTCACCCCTTACGATCGCAGCATTGATGTACACGTAAGCAATATCCGCAAAAAAATTGCCCAGGCTGGTTCAACCCGCGACCTGATTATCAATGTGCGCGGTGCCGGCTATATGCTAACCCTGCAGGATGAGTAGTTGTTGCCGTGATGACCCGGCTTTACCTCAAGATTTTTTTCACTTTTTGGCTGATAACTGCCGCGATTATCGTGGGCACCAATATAGTGGTGCACTGGTTTGACATAACCCCCGAAGGCAACCTGCAGCACAACCCCAATTTTGACGACTCACCTGCCAAGCGCCTGCTGTTCCAAATGGTGGGCAACGCCGTCAATCGCAACACCCAGCAGCTAATCGAAGACCTGCGCTCCATGCCCGGCTGGTCGCTGCGCTTTGTCTATATCATCGACAAGCACAACCGCGATTTGCTCGATCGCCCGCTGCCACCGGGGGTTACTGTGCTGGCACCGCGGCTGACCAACAAGCACCCCTACGACAAAGTCCAGGACCGCAACCGCAAACTCTTTGGCCGCTATATCACCCTTAACGATGGCAGCAGCGTGCGCCTGATTACCATCTCTGCCGGCCGCGATGAGGGCCCTGACCGCGATATTATCTGGGAGCTGTTTATCGAGAATATCTGGCCGCTGCTACTCGTCTCTATTTTAGTGAGCGGCACCGCCTGTTTTGTCCTCGCACGCCACTTCACCCGCAGCATCAACACCCTGCAAAAGGCCACCCGACAAATTGCCGAAGGCGACCTGAGTGTGCGCATCAGTGAACAATTCCACGGCCGGCGTGATGAAATCGCCGACCTGGGACGCGACTTTGATCATATGACCGAGCGTTTGGAAAAAGTCATAACGGAGCAAAAACGTCTGATTAAAGACGTCTCCCACGAATTGCGCTCGCCGTTGGCGCGCCTGCAAATCGCCCTGGCGCTCGCCCAACAGCGCAGTCAGGGCGTGGTGGATACAGAGTTAAAGCGGGCCAAACAGGCGGCGGATTACCTTAATAACATTATCACCGACATACTCACCCTTCCTTTACAGGGCCAGGAAAATTGGGCCCTGGATGATGTGATTGACCTGGTGAGCCTGCTACATACCCTGGCCAATGCCTGCAGCGAAGATGCCGAGGAGAAACAGGTTGCGGTAATTTGTACTGCCGTGCCAGAAGAAGCCCTGGTGCAAACCCACGGCAATATGCTGGTGGGCGTTTTTGAAAACATCCTGCGCAACGCCCTGCTTTACTCCCCCAATGGCGGCCAGATTAGTATCCACCTGACTCAAACAGACGACAGCTTCCTCGCGCAAATTGCCGACCAGGGACCAGGGGTGCCCGAGGAGTCGCTGCGCGATATTTTTGAGCCCTTTTACCGCACCGACCAGGCGCGCGCCCGCGAAAGTGGCGGCTATGGCCTGGGGCTGGCCATAGCCTATCGCAGCGTGGGTCTGCACGGTGGTCAGATTTGGGCAGAAAACTCGCCCAGCGGTGGTTTAATGGTCTCGGTGCGCC
>CBINKF010000564.1:0-2632 GCA_966251115.1 uncultured Cellvibrio sp. | reverse complement strand
CCGTACATGCACCTGCACACTCAGTTCAACGCTGAGCTGCCCTTCGCCGACATCAACATGCACTTTATGAACCTCAACCAAAGTGCCCACGGCGACCGCGAATTTGGCCATATTTCCACCCGCCTGCGCCAGGAGCGCAAAGTGGTTGTGGGTCACTGGTCAACTGAATCTGTGCAAAAGCAAATCGACTCCTGGTGCCGTGTGGCCATGGGGTGGAACGAGAGCCAAACCTTAAAAGTAGCGCGCTTTGGCGACAACATGCGTCAAGTCGCGGTAACCGAAGGCGACAAGGTTTCGGCGCAAATCAAATTTGGTTTTGAAGTTCACGCCTACGGCCTGGGCGACCTGCAAAAAGTGGTTGATGAAGTCACCGACGAGCAGGTAGCGGCGCAAATCGAAATCTACAAAAAAGATTACGATGTAAATCCAGCTATCTTCGATGACGAGCATCAATTCACCATGCTCAAAAACGAAGCCAAACTGGAACTGGGTATGCTCAAGTTCCTTAGCGAAGGCGGCTTTGGCGCTTTCACCAACTGCTTTGAAAACCTGACCGGTTTAACCAACCTGCCAGGCCTGGCGACGCAGCGTTTGATGGCGGCTGGCTTTGGTTACGGTGGCGAAGGCGATTGGAAAACTGCCGCTATGGTGCGTATCTGTAAAGTGATGTCCAAAGGTCGTGAAGGTGGCTCTTCGTTTATGGAAGACTACACCTATCACTTTGGCTCTATTCATTCAGGTGGCGTGGATCAAGTACTGGGCGCGCACATGCTGGAAGTTTGCCCCTCTATCGCCGCTGCCAAGCCAAAACTGGAAGTGCACCTGCACACCATCGGCTGTCGCAACGATATCGCCCGTTTGCTGTTTACCGGTAAAGCCGGCCCAGCGATCAACATCTCCCTGATTGATATAGGCACTCGCTTCCGTATGGTGATTAACGAGGTGGACACTGTTAACCCACCGGCTGAACTGCCCAAGTTGCCAGTGGCCAAAGCCCTGTGGGAACCTCGCCCCAACCTGGAGATCGCTGGTGCCGCCTGGATTCAAGCCGGTGCCGCTCACCACAGCGCCTACACCCAGGGCGTAACCGCTGACGAAATCGCCGACTTCGCCGATATCGCCGGCATCGAAACTGCAGTGATTGGTAAAGACACCACAGTGCGCAGCTTTATCACCGAACTGCGTCACAATGCCGCGTATTACCACTTAAAAGACGGTGTTTAATTAGCTGAAGTTGGTGAAAGGTTGGTGAGACCGGGCGGCGACAGGAGGTCGACGCCGAGCCCCCAGGGATGGGTTTACGGCGTGTCTCACTGGCCTTTTACCAACTGCTCCCCAGTGCAATTAATGCCGCTGGCGGAGTTAAGAAGGTTAATTGTTTTACAGTGTTTTCCCCGTTTTATGCTCTAATTTAGGCCTCTGTAACCAACGGGTGAGTGAAAGATGTACGACCATTACGAGGCTTTGATTTTCGACATGGATGGCACCCTGGTGGATTCCGGCCAACTGCACGAACACGCCTGGAGCGCCACATTGATTAAGTACGGCATTCCTATAGATCGCGCTTTTATGCGCTCTTTAGCGGGGGTGCCCACCAAAGGCACTATTGAAATCCTGCTGGAAAAATTCGCGCTAAGCGTGGATGCCAGCCTGGATGAAATGAACGATTTTAAAGAGCAGTGGGTGCATGCGCACATGCACGAATTTGTAAAACCCACGGCGCTGCAGGAGATAGCCCAAGCCTATCTCGGCAAAAAGCCCATGGCGGTAGGTACAGGTGCCTACACCCAGGAGGCGGAAACGATTTTAAAACTCTGTGGCCTGGACAAGTATGTGAGCCACGTTGTGGGGGCGGATCAGGTAGCCAACCCCAAGCCTGCGCCGGATACCTTTTTGCGCTGCGCGCAACTGCTGGGCGTCAACCCCAAATACTGTGTAGTGTTTGAGGATTCCAAACTGGGCCTGCAGGCTGCTGAAAGTGCGGGCATGACGGGGGTGGATGTATTGGATGTGCACCAGATAGTGAACGATTATTTTTTATAAATTGATTGCAACAGGTTTAAAAATCCCAAGCGGAGCTTGGGCAAAAGCAAGAGAGAGACTGAGTACCGGGGCCTGACCTGTATTGCCCGGCTCAGAGGAGAGACAAAGGAGCGGCATGCAGTTTATGCCGCTCTTTTTTTAACTAGGCTACACGAGGCAACAATAATAATGCTTATGCAATCGCAAAAATTATCCATCATCGAGAAGGTGGGCTTTGGTGCAGGCGATATGGCGTTAAACGTCGTTATCTCCTCGATGATGCTGATCATCACCTTTTACTACACAGATATCTTCGGCCTCTCGCCGATGGATATGGGCATTTTATTTTTCTCGGTAAAAATTGTCGGCGCTATTTCCGATCTGCTCATGGGGCAAATCACCGACAAATTTAATTTTAAAGGCGGCCGCTATCGCCCCTGGCTGCTGTGGCTGGCGGTGCCCTACGGCATCAGTGTATTTTTTGTGTTTACCACGCCAAGCTGGGGCTACGATGCCAAACTGATTTGGGCCTACTCCACCTATATCATCATGACGGTAATCACCTCGGGCGTGGGTATTCCCTATATCTCTCTGCCGGGTGTGCTTACCG
>CBINKF010000563.1:0-2638 GCA_966251115.1 uncultured Cellvibrio sp. | reverse complement strand
CATTTGCTTTAGATGCTTGGGTGCCTGGACGTAATCCACCAGATGCGATTTGGAAGCGAACAGAATATGGTTGCCACAGTCGCCCGAAAACAGCATAACAACGCTGAAATAATCTGTCAGGCACTCAAAAAATTCCGAGTTGGTTTCAGGCAGGCGGTGATAATTAATAACCAGCCAGCCGCGCGGGCTGAGTATACGCCAGCAATCGCGGATAAACTGCTGCTGCGCCTGCATAGGGCTCATATGATAGGCGTCGTACATATCGGCAAAAACAATATCCGTCGTCTCCGCCTCAAGTGATTGCAGTTGCGATTGCGCATCCTCAATGGTCACACACACCCGTTTACTCTCGGGGATATCAAAATAATCGCGCGCGATTTCGTAGACCTTTTGGCGCAGTTCTACCACATGAAAATCACAGCGCGACAAGTAGTGATGCAGGCTGCGCAGCAAGCTGCCACCGCCCAAACCAAGCAAAGTGACATGGCGCGGCTCAATAAACGCGAGCACCAACATCATCGCGCGGGTGTATTCGTGAATCAGCGCATAGGGCTTTTCCAGGCTAAATGCGCTCTGCTCAAACACCGAATCAAAACTCAGTGCGCGGTAGCGTGGATAGTCGACGACCAAGATATTGCCGTAATCATCACTACTGCTGTGTACCAGCTTTGCTTCCGGCATACTCGCCACCCCCTCCAGCAAAAATTGCAGCTTCACAAAAACCCCTAAAGAACGAGCTGAACGCGCTTGATACCCAGGGTGCTGAGCAACAGCAGCGCCTTGTTGGCGTCATTAGTGGTAATCACCATGTCCGATTCATTGGTTAGCAAATAGCTCTTGCCTGAGCCCTCCCTGATCCAAATCACCCATTCCGAAAGTTCGGCCGGGTTGCGCATCATCTCGATCGCAAGATTCTCATTGCTTGATACTTTTTCTTTTACTGCAGATATTTTCATGGGGTATCGGATTTCTATAAAAACAATAAAACCGGCAAGGCCCAGCTCCGCTTTCAGCAGAGTGAAGCTCACCAATCAAGGTCGTAGGGGAAGGCCTGGATATGGCCCGGGTCGGTTGCAGGCAGCCCGGCAACTGGGGCGAAAGTGGTTTTCATACTGCCGTCTTCGCCCCCATCCAAAGGGCAAATTATTATAACACTATTACTAGATAGTTATCATTACATTATAATACTGTTATCATTGTATCGATTCGGCCATAAGCCTGCCGAGCTAAACCCATATTTAGACGAGACCACTGCCATGGAACAAAAAACTGCGCGCCTGACAGTACTAATAGATCCGACCAAAAAGGATGCCTTCGAACAGTTGTGCGCCTCCCAGGATCTGACCCCGTCGCAAGTGGTGCGGCAATTGATTCGCGAATACCTCGACAAGCACGGCGCCACCTACGCCAACAAACCCAACTGAAGTTGAATTATGCAAACGATCAACTGGCTACAACTGAGTGATTATTTTGGCGTGCTGGTGTTTGCCATAAGCGGCGCCCTGGCCGCCGGCAAACGCGCTATGGATATGTTTGGCGTACTGGTTATCGCCTTTATCACCGCCCTGGGCGGCGGCACCCTGCGCGATCTGGTGCTGGGCATCCACCCGATCAGTTGGATCAGCAACCCCGGTTACCTTTTGCTGGTAAGCCTGGCTGTCGTTTTAACCCTGCTGGGCCAGCGTATTACCCAGCGTTTTGACCAGCGCATAATGCTGGTGTCAGATGCTTTCGGGTTGGCCGTATTTAGCATTATAGGCGTACAGGTGGCGCTACAGCAAAGTGCTGTCTCCACACCTGTGGCAATCATGATGGGGGTAGTTACCGGCACCGCCGGCGGGGTGATCCGCGATATTATCTGCAACGATATTCCACTCATCCTCAAGCGCGAAATTTACGCGACCGCCAGCGCCCTGGGGGGAATCGTCTACTGCCTGCTCGACTATTTGGGTACCAGCAATTTGCCCAACATCCTCATCAGTATGTGCTGCGTCTTGCTGTTGCGCCTTTGGTCCGTTAAAGCGCAATGGGCGCTACCAGCTTTCAAGCTGGCGCCATCCGACAAGTCATTATCAACATAAACCACCCCACCCTAGCCCTCCCCTTCACAGGGGAGGGAATAATTACCTGCCGCGATTACAAACCTTGCCAATAAACCCTTGTAGGGCGTGTCGTGACCCGCGCTGCTTCTATCTTGTGCTAGCCCGATGCGACAATTGGAGATGATTACATCAGAGAATACATATTAGTTTTCAAACATCGCTGCATGGGTTACGCCGCTTGCGGCTAACCCACCCTACAGCCAAACATCAATCGAGAAATTTTAATTATCCAAAAACTGTCGGAAGGCGCTGCGCTTTTCCGACCGCACTTTGCTGGTCGGCTCAAAGCGCTTGAGCAACTCCGCCAGCAGGAACCCCACCCAGGGGATCACCATGGACCAGGCCTCAACACAGCGCAGGCGATAGACCCGCTCCTCCAGATCCACACCCTTGAGCCAATCCTCCAGGTTGTATTTACCCGGTTTGGCCATTTCACCGGCTATTTCCACCGTCCAGGGGGCGGTGGTCAACTTGCCAGAGTTTGCCGCCGGGTCGGTTTTTTCAAAACCAAACTCGTAAAAATTGTTGTAGCCAGT
>CBINKF010000562.1:0-2640 GCA_966251115.1 uncultured Cellvibrio sp. | reverse complement strand
CTCATTTTTGCCCAGCTTGAACCTTTCACCGTCCTGCGCCAGTTCCTGATCAGCTTGATGTAAACCTATGGGCGCACGCAGGCCGAAACTGCCAAAACCGGCGTCGCATATCCACTGCTGACCCTCGGCTTCAACCAGCAGGATTACATGGGTTTTAGCGCGGCGCTGAGGGTAAAACATGGGGCGCGCGCCAATAATTTGATAGGAAAAGCCGAGCGCCTCCAGGGCCATGGCAAAAACACCATTCACTTCGTAGCAATAGCCACCGCGGCCGCCGTAGACAATTTTATTGACTATATCCTCGGGTACCAGCGATACAATTTTGCCCGCTTGAACATCCAGGTTTTCAAAGGGCACGCTGCGCAGTTGGGCGCGCAGCAGTTGCGCCAGGCCCTGAACATTGCGCGCAGGGGCCTCGCTCAGGCCTACACGGGTAAGATAATCCGCTAATACAAAATTGCTGGCTGACATGCTTTTACCTCTGGCAGAGCCGGTTGACACTTTTCAGGAGCGCGCAGCATAGCGCTCCATCCATTCAATCACAAAATCGATAAACACCCGCAGCCGCGCTGACATGACTTCGCGATCGCGATAGAGCAGATATACCGGCCGCTGGCGCCCCTGCCATTCGGGCAATACCGACACCAGGTTGGGCGGTGCCAACTGGGGGTTGGAAAAATAATAGTTGGGCACCAGGCAGATCCCCAGCCCGGCGGCTACGGCATCCAGCGCCAGGTTGATGTCATTGGTGCGAAAGCGGGTGGAGGGTGCCAGTGTATAAAGTTCACCGCTGGCTTCGCAGCGCAAATCCCACTCGCTGATGGGCTCAGCCACAATCAATTGGCGGTCCTGCAACTGGTGCGGGTGTTCAATGCTCCCCAGGCCCGCCAGGTAAGTGCGCGAGGCGCAGAGCCCCATATGGGTGGTCCAGATATGGCGCGCGATCCAACTGCCCTCACGCGGGTCACCCACGCGAAAGGCGGCATCGAACTGCTGTTCCACCAGGTTCTCGTATTGGTTGGAGAGCACCAGCTCCATGTTGATTTGCGGGTAGCGCTGGGCAAAGTCGAAAAAGCAGCGGCCCAGCCAGCGCTGGCTCATACTGACCGGTGCTGTCACCTTTAAGTTGCCCTCCAGGCGATGCTGGTCCCTGTCGAGTTCCTGGGTCACTGACGCCAACTCACTCAATAGCGGACTGCAGCGGGAAAAGTAGTGGTGGCCCATTTCGGTCAGGGAAAACTGGTGGGCACTGCGCTCCAACAGGCGGCAGCCCAGGGCCTGCTCCAGGCTTTTCAGGCGTCGACTCAGGGTGGCAGCGGCTTGGCCGGTCTCGGCGGCGGCGGCGTTAATCCCACCATGGCTAACAACCAGTTGAAACAGACGCAGATCATCGAGAGAGAGATTTGATTTCATTTTTGGAATAAACCTATCCATTTTTACCAGTTTAATACCAGATACGAAATCAATAAGCTAGCCACCATTAGCACGCGAGTACACGCGAGCCTTGGCTGGGAGGTAAAAACGCCATGAACAAAGGCACTAATATTTGGCTGCTGGTTATCTTAAGTACATTTTTTTGGGGGAGTAATTTCAATGCCGCCCACGCCTTGGCGGGTAGCGTTACGCCCCTGACCGCCGCCGCCGAGCGTTTCTTTTTGGCACTGGTGACCTTCGCGCTGCTGCGCCTGTGGCACGCCAAGGCTGAATCACCGCTGGTGCCCCGGGATTTTCTGGTGCTGGTGCCCCTGGGCATTATCGGCGTGTTCGGCTTTAACTATGCCTTCTTTACCGCACTGCACACCACCTCCGCACTCAATGCGGCCTTGATTATGGCGCTCTCACCCATGGTGTCCATGCTGCTGTCGGTGTGGCTGCTCAGGGTGACCATCAACCGCGCCCAGCTAGTGGGCATTATCATTGCTTTTTTAGGGGTGAGCCTGGTAATTACCGGAGGAAATTTTGCGCAGCTCAAGGTGGCGGTTGGCGACCTCTGGATGCTCGGCGCCTGTGCGGTCTGGAGTATCTACAGCGTAGGTTCCAAAAAGTTCGCGCCGCATATTCCAGCCCTGCAATTTGCTCGCTGGACCGTGAGCATAGGCGCCATCGCCCTGATACTGGCGGCGCTGGTCTTTGAGCAGCCGCTGACCGACCTGCCGCAGCTGTCGCCGGTAGATCACAGCCTGCTGATTTACATGTCGCTGTGCGGCTCGGTGCTGGCCTACATTTTTTGGCTTAAGGGCGTGCAGTCGCTGGGGCCGGACAAGTCTGCGGTAGCCTTTAACCTGGTACCGGTATTCACCCTGCTGGTGAGCATTGCCAGCGGCCATTTACCCAATGGCCTGCAGGTGTTGGGCATGTTGCTGGTACTCTCGGGGGTGATTATTTTTACTGGCTGGCGCCCCCGGTGGCGGCGGCAAGTACAACAAAAGCTATCCCCCCAATAAGCCGTTTCCGCTTACCCCCCAGTCGCGCCCCGGCACCTGCTGCCGGGGTGTTGTTTTTACGCTATGCGCTTTGATAATAAAGACTTAGGCGACTATCATTGTGTTCTAATTCTCGCCAGCGTTACTCGAGCTTGTCATGACCCCGATTCCCAGCGCCGAACTCAGCAGCTATTTGGATCAACTGCTCGATGCTGTG
>CBINKF010000561.1:0-2643 GCA_966251115.1 uncultured Cellvibrio sp. | reverse complement strand
GCTGCTGCATGGTTTGCGGCTGGCCCTGCATATGCATTAAACAAACGGGTAAACGCGAATCTACGGCAGCTTGCAGCGCCCCTTCTCGCTCCAGCGCACGCACATCGTTTATCAAGCTGGCGCCCACCCGCGCCGATTCGCGTATCACTCTGGCGGTACTGGTATCCACGGAAACCAGGGCATCCAATTGTTGAACCAGAGCCTCTATAACAGGCATAACTCTATCCAACTCTTCTTGCTCGGTAACCACAGCGGCGCCTGGTCGCGTGGATTCGCCCCCCACATCGATAATACTGGCGCCCTGGGCCAACATTTGTTCGGCGCGAAACAGCGCCTGATCGACTGAGAGGCGATCGCCCAGATAGTAGCTGCCGCCATCGGAAAAAGAATCGGGTGTGGTATTGAGAATCCCCATTACCTGAGGGCGGGATAAATCCAGTTGATGTTTTCCACAGCGCAAGCGCATGACATTCAAGCCTAAAAGCAAAATAAGCAGTGCAAAAAAATAAACCCCGAGCAAGCCCGGGGTTTCGCGGAGTCAGGTCAGTTAATGCGTATTTGCCGGGCCGCCGATAGGGCCGGCTGGCTTTTCACCTGAGTCATTGTTTTTTAAGTGTCCGTTAAAGTCATCGTCGTTCCACTCGCGCGGTGGACGCACTTTGCGACGCGCCATCAAATCATCAACCTGCTCAGCATCTATGGTCTCGTATTCCATAAGTGCATCTTTCATGGCTTCGAGAATATCGCGATTATCTTCAAGAATTTTGGCCGCGCGGGAATAGCATTCGCCGATAATACGACGCACCTCTTCATCGATATTGCGCGAGGTATCGTCCGAGTACTGCTGCGAAGCCATACCCGGATACATGCCCTCCTCCTCACCGTAGTGAAGCGGTCCCAACTTGTTGGACAGCCCCCATTTGGTGACCATATTGCGCGCAATTGCCGTAGCTCGTTCAATATCATTGGAGGCGCCAGTGGTAATACCCTCTTCCCCGAGCGTCATTTCTTCGGCGATTCGACCACCAAAGAGCGTGCAAATACTGGACTGGAGCGAGCGCTTGCTCATGCTGTACTTGTCAGACTCGGGCAGGAATTGAGTAACCCCCAAAGCGCGACCGCGTGGAATAATAGTAACCTTATGCACCGGATCATGCTCCGGCACCAAGCGGCCAACAATGGCGTGACCCGCCTCGTGATAGGCGGTATTTTCCTTTTCCTTTTCACTCATCACCATGGTGCGACGCTCGGCACCCATCATGATTTTATCGCGTGCTTTTTCAAAGTCCTCCATGGTTACCAAACGCTTGTTGGCGCGAGCGGCCATAAGTGCAGCTTCGTTCACCAGGTTGGCCAGTTCGGCACCCGAAAAGCCAGGGGTGCCGCGGGCAATTACTGAGGCACTGATACGCTCATCCAATGGCACCTTGCGCATATGCACTTTCAAAATCTGCTCGCGACCGCGAATATCAGGCAAGCCAACGTAGACCTGCCGATCGAAGCGGCCCGGGCGCAATAAGGCTTTATCCAATACGTCGGCACGGTTAGTGGCAGCAATAATAATCACCCCATCGTTGCCTTCAAAACCATCCATTTCCACCAACAATTGGTTGAGCGTTTGTTCACGCTCATCATGACCGCCGCCGTGACCGCCACCGCGATGGCGACCGACAGCATCTATCTCATCAATGAACACAATACAGGGTGCCTGCTTTTTCGCCTGCTCAAACATATCGCGTACGCGACTGGCACCCACACCGACAAACATCTCCACAAAATCGGAGCCGGAAATAGAGAAAAATGGCACTTTAGCTTCGCCGGCAATCGCCTTGGCGAGCAGGGTTTTACCTGTACCTGGGGGGCCAACCATCAACACACCGCGCGGGATTTGCCCACCCAGGCGCTGGAATTTAGAAGGGTCGCGCAAGTACTGGACCAGCTCTTGAACTTCCTCTTTGGCCTCATCAACACCGGCCACATCGGCAAAAGTGGTTTTGATCTGATCTTCACCCAACAGTCGCGCCTTGCTTTTGCCAAAGCTCATTGGGCCGCCTTTGCCGCCGGCGCCGCCCTGCATCTGGCGCATAAAGAACCAGAACACAGCAATAATTAACAGCACTGGGGCTATGGAGATAAGAATTTGTGAAATCAGGCCAGGCTTCTCAACTTCACGCCCTTCAAAGTTAACACCGTGATTGTATAAATCCTCAATCAACTTGGGGTCGTAAACCATGGGGCGCACTGTGCGAAACTGGGTGCTGTCCGACATGGTTCCGTCAATAGTTTCGCTATTGATGACGACATCGCGCACCTTGTTGTCCTTAACCGCCGTTATAAAGTCGGAATAGCTCAGGTTTTGAGCAGTAGACGGGCGATTAAAGCTCTCGAAAACGCTGAACAGCACTATGGCAATAATTAACCAAAGTACGAGATTTTTGGTGATGTCGTTCAAGGAAAGGTCCTCTGTAACAGCAAAAAAGCAGGTATAAAGTGGGAAACCGACTAAAAGCCATAGCCACAAACCCACATACTGGGGGTTAAATTAAAAAAAACAAGCAAATTTCCAGTTTTAACCCAGATTAACACTGGCATCCCGGTGCCGAAATTGACATTTGACACCAATGCAGAGCACTAAGCAGCGCA
>CBINKF010000560.1:0-2651 GCA_966251115.1 uncultured Cellvibrio sp. | reverse complement strand
GCTGCCCTGATCCCAGTCCACCCAGCTGGAGCATATAGCCCTCCTGCAGCATCCAACCACCCAGACCCATACCGCGCAGAATGACTTTATCACCCTGGCCATTGACTATGTCCTGGCCTTCAGCGCGTAAATATCCCTGGGCGTTAACCTGGAAACTTACAATCACACCCAGGGCAATCAGTGTCGCGGAACCTAAATTGGCGAATATTTTTTGCGCAAAATTCATAGGCGTGTTAACCCCCAATCCTCATAAGTTGTTTTTGTAAATTTTCACCTCACTCAAATGCTGCGCCTAAGTAGGGTTCCAGGTAAATCTAGCCAACTTAATGGGGATTAATCGTTCGAGAATTCTCTTCAACAGGCAAATCATTCGAACACTTGCGGGTTCTGATTTCAGTCAATCAGTCGTCTTAACCGACAAAGCGCTTTTAAATCAGTTGGTTATCTACCAGCCAGAACAATGCGCCCAATGTTTTGGGGATAAACCGCTCTGGAGTAAAGCTGTGTAAATGTCTGAATTAATTGCCAATCTCTATACTTGGTATAACCTAGGCGGGGTATCACTTTTCGGCGATTGGCAATTTGTGGGACAGATGCAAAAGTCATGCAGTCGCTCAGGCTATAATTACCACCACACCAACTTCAACGACGTCTACACCAATAAAAATTATGAATGAGACCATTTTTAACATTCACGACCTGGTTTTAATGATGACTGCCGTGCAGTGCGCCTGCTTTGCCGCACTGCTGGTATTCACTAATCCACCACAAAATAAAAGCAATTATTTACTCGCCGCCTTTTTGCTGGCCCATGCCTTTATCCCTATGCATGAATTAGTGCTCTGGGGGGCAGATTTTAAAATGATTGTGCTTAACCATTACCCGCGCTTATTTTTATGGCTGGGCTTTGGTTACTATTTGGACGGCGCACTGCTTTATTTTTATATTAAATCCCTGGTCTATCACGACTTCACCTTGCGCCGCCGTGAGCTTGGCCACTTGATTCCCTTGGCTCTGTTTGCGCTGTTTCTCGGCCTGACCTTTTATAGCCATTCGTTAAGTGAGCGTATCGAATTAATTGACGACGATATTTATGTCTACAGCCCAGGCTACCTGATTCTGGATTTTTCCTGTAAAGCCATGCGCATTGGTTATGCTATAGCCGCACTCTTTTTAATCAGCAACTATCGCCACCAACTGAAAAGCACTCACTCCAATATCGAGCGGGTAGATATTCGCTGGTTAATTGCGTTGGTGGTTGGTTTTTTAACCATTACTATTTTTGATTCATCACTTGCATTTGCCAAAATCCTGCACCTGTTTATTGGCTTCCATCCTCACTGGTTTGAGATTATGGGCCTGACTGGTTATTACGTGAGTTTCCTGCTCGCCATGCTGCTGGTGTTTTCCAGCATTCGCTACTTCTCTAACTTTATTGCCATTAAACAAAAAGACGAGAATAAAAAGCCCGCTGACGACAAATTGCTGAACACCGCTTTTGCGGAAAAAATAGACAGCATGATGCGCGAATATAAACCTTATCTGCTACCCGACATTACCCTGGATATACTGGCGGAAAAATTGAACGTTGCTTCGCGCGATTTATCACTGATATTCAATCGCCATTTCGACAGTAACTTTTATGAATTTATCAACCGCTACCGCATCGAAGAGGCGATGAAAATGCTCGCCGATCCAAAACACAAAACCAAAACCATCACCCATATTTACCTGGATGTAGGCTTTAACAGCAAGTCGGTTTTTAATACCTTCTTTAAGAAGCACGTAGGCAAGACTCCGTCGGAGTATCGTCAGGAGCAGTTGCAGGGATAAAGGGTTTACTCCACTGAAAGTTAGCTCTCAGTGGGTAACCTGGAATTATGCAGGGGCATAAAAAAACCGCGACTCAAAAGTCGCGGTTTTTTTACAAATTCACCTGGAGAAATTAATAAACTTCAAAATCCCACAGTGAATAACCGTAACCCGTTGCGCGGGTTACGCCCTGCATGCGCACGTAGCGGCCGCTTGCAGAAACCAACAGGTCATCGTAACCACCATCGCTATTGGTCACACTTTTTACCGTAGTCCAATTGCTGGCGTCGTTGGAAACCTGAATGTTATAGGCTTTACCGTAAGCAGTTTCCCAGTGCAGGCTTATACCGCTAATGGTTTGCACACTGCCCAGGTCAACGTAAATCCACTCGGCGTCAGTTGCTGCACTGGACCAGCGGGTGTTGCTGTCACCGTCCACGGCGTTAGCCGCCACTGTGCCACCATTTTCTACGCTGGATGCAACCACCGCTTTGTTGAGTGCTTTATTACCGGCAACTACAGGGGCGCCGTAAACTTCAAATTCCAACAGCGAGAAACCATAGCCGCTGCCGCGGGTAATTCCCAGCATACGCACATAGCGACCTTGACCAACCACATTCAGTGTTTCCACACCACCATTGCCATTAGTGGTGGCATAAATATCAGTCCAGGTATTGGCGTCAGTCGAGGTTTGGATTTTGTATTCGCGGCCGTAAGCAGCTTCCCAATTCAGCACCACTTTGTTGATGCTGTAGCTATCACCCAGGTCTACATAAATCCATTGGTTATCCAGCCATTGGCTTGCCCAACGAGTGCCCATTTGTCCGTCAACCGCTTGT
>CBINKF010000559.1:0-2655 GCA_966251115.1 uncultured Cellvibrio sp. | reverse complement strand
GTTTTGTTTTTGCCCTTGAGCACTACGCCGTCGTTGCCGTTGGAGAAGTCACCCAGGATAAGGGCGGTGGAATCAACGCCACCAGCTGCGGGGATGGTGAGGGCATCCATGTTAGTCATTACGCAGCCATCGTACTGGCCGGCGGTGTACTGGTTAATGGATTCGACATAGTCGTTGATTTGGGTGATCTCGACTTCTATCCCGTATTTCTTGGCCCACTTATCCATGATTTTCTGTTCGGCGGCGTAGCCCCAGGGCATCCAGCCAACATAGATGGACCAGCACACCTTGAAAGGTTCGGCGTGGGTAAAAGCGGCGGAGAGGGAGAGCAAACCCGCAAGCAGGGTTTTAACGAGGGCAGGCGAACGCAGCATGGCAAACCTCCAAGGTTTTTTGTTACATGGTCTTTAAAAGAGGGAGCACTCTGGCCGTTAGGCCATTCATCTCCCGGGCTTTTGTCCCGCCGTGTAACCCCAACCTTCGAGGTCGAAAGCTCTCGGACCAGACATTGTCGGCAAAGCTGACAACCGGAACCCTAGCCTTCTATTAGCAAATTTTTGAACACCTAAAGCACCCAGAGTGCAAATCAGTTATTTCACCAGCTAAATGGCAATATGAGTGCCAATTATTTAACTTTTTGAATTAAAAGGAAATTTTCTGATATTTGTTATGTGCTAGGCAAGCTGCATGACTGTATTTGGGGCGTTGTGATCAGGTGCGTGCACTGTATTGGGGCGATATTTATATTCAGAAGAAACTAAATTTCGGGGTTTTGATGAAATGGCCTGTAATCTGCATCTCATCAAAAAACGTGAAGAATACAGGTACATACTGGCTCAACTGAATGTTATTTGCCCAATTCGTGACTATTATTGGTGGTTATGGAGGCTATCTGAATTGGCAGATGGGGGCAAAGGCCTGGCGGACAATTATCATTCTGTCTATATTGTCGCTTAATTCCCTTTTTTGGGGCGCGCATTCAGATAGCAATAGCGAAGGTGCCTGCTGGATTAAGTCAGCTAATCCCAAGCGCTAAGGAACCTACACCATGGACAAGCATGGAACTACTATGCAGAAATCTGGTTTTCCCGGGGCTGATCCCAAGCCAACCCAGTATTCGGGCTTGGCCATGACCGAGCAGCTGGTTATCCAGCATCTTAAGCAGTGCCGCGACTTGAGTCGCGGCTTTGCCTACAGGGTATTCCCCAATTTTTGGCGCCAGTGGTGCAAGCAGCTTCTTGAAATGGCCGAACAGGCAAAAAGCAACAAGGAGCAGCTGGCGCTTTATGAAATTCAGAATTTGTTAGCTGCTGTTCAACAGGCTGCAGAGCAGGAGTTCTGTCAGCATCTCGCCAATGGTTTCGTAAAATTCAAAAACAAAAGTTTAAATACTCTGACAGGGGAAGAGCGTTTTAGTGGTGACATACTCTCGCTGGTTGAGCATTCGGACCTTGAGGAGACCATAGCGATTACGTCTATTACCCATCGCGCCGATAACTTTTTTGCCGAGCAACTGTGGTCACTGCAACAGCGACTCGCACTGCTGAATGATGGTGAAAAAATTGATGAACGCGCCAACCCGGCGAGCCCTGTGCAATTTTGCGAATCACTGCGCAAGGTGTTGACCAATATCGAGATCAACGTCAAAACCAAAATTATCGGTTATAAACTTTTCGATCAGGAAGTCATTGGGCAGTTGGATAGCCTCTATGCCGAGCTCAACGACTATCTTATTCGTCAAAATTTATTACCCAACTTGCGCTTTGTCCCAGGTGCAGACCACGCCCATAATGGCGCCGTTGCTGCGGGTGCTGAAAACCTGCAGGACGATCCGTTGGATGTTGCTGGCAATCCAGCCGAAGTTGATGCCGAGACTGAGTTGCAGCAACATCACAGACGCGCGAGCGACAAATTGCTGAGCGGCACTTTAAGCCCCAACGATATCCAGTACCAATCCAGCCTGCTAAATGCAATACGCCTGCTGCAGACCCATGTTACCCAGCATATTCCGGCCGTGCGCGCATCAGAGGGCGTAGCTTCGAGCCAGCCACTAGCTGCCGCTGCGGTAACTGCAGCATTTCCGGCGAATCCTTCGGCACAAATTGATCCAGGTGGCCTCCAGGTGTTTTCACAAACCCAATTGGTGGGCGTGCTGGAAAACATGCAGTCACAGGTATTGGTGCAAACTCGAGATCAGGTTAACGAATTAACCCCGACCAATATGACTCTGGCGCCTCTGCCGGTAGCCGATGTCAGTCGTCAAATGATGGAGGAAATCGCCAGGGAAAGTGAAAATGGTGCAGTTGAAGCGGGGGATATGCAAACCATCGATTTGGTGGGAATGCTGTTTGAATACATGCTCTCTGACGAGCATTTGCCCGATTCTGTCAAGGCGCTTTTAAGTTACCTGCATACGCCATTTCTTAAAATGGCGTTCATCGATAAAGACTTTTTTGAACAGCCAGACCACCCGGCGCGCGTGCTACTTAACAGCATGGCCGAGGCAGGAGTGCGCTGGGTGAGTAATGACGGTAGCGATCAGTACGACATTTTTACCAAAATTAAAACCACGGTATTTCGTCTGCTGCAAGAATTTAAAAACGATGTGCGCATTTTTGCTGAGCTGCTAATCGAATTTAATTCCTACACCCACAA
>CBINKF010000558.1:0-2655 GCA_966251115.1 uncultured Cellvibrio sp. | reverse complement strand
CACCGGTGCGACGCCGAGGTGGCCGAGGTGGCCGAGGTGGTTGTATAGCGCAAGCGACAGCAGCCACAACAGGGCCACTAGCAGATCGCGTATCAAGCTGCCGCCCAGCCCCCAAACCCGACTCAAATTTAGCTCTCCGGTAGGCGTGAAATAACAATAACAACGCCGTTAAACACAAGGCTATTGAACTGTGGAATGGGCTTAAGCTTAAAAAAGTGGGCTGTAAAAATTCCAGCGGCAGCGCACGCGCCGGCATAAAGATTTTGTAAAGTTGATGGTGCCAGGTTACTGGGTTTAAATTATCGCCACTGGCGGTTTCCCCCCAAAACAGCAGGCATTGAATTGTGCGGTTCAGTGGGGCTGGGGATAATCCGAAAGCTGAAATACCAGGCGGTAACCAACGCCGGCCTCGGTGCGCAAATAGCGGGGCTCGGCCGGGTCATCGCCTAATTTTTGGCGCAAATGACTGACCACAATGCGCAGGTAGTGACTGTCCTCGCGGTGCTGTGGCCCCCAGATTTCGTGCAATAATTGCGTCTGGGTGATCACACAATTGGGCGACAGGGCCAATTTGGCGAGCACGGCATATTCTTTGGGAGTAAGTTCCACCTTAGCCCCGGCGAGGGTCACCCAGCGTTTACTCAAGTCGATGTGCAAATGTCCGTCATCCAAAATTGCCGGCACATCAGGTTTAATATGGTCGCGCAGGTTCGCGCGAATGCGCGCGAGAAATTCCTCAATACTAAACGGCTTGGTGACATAATCCTGCGCGCCGGCATCCAGGGCGCGCACCTTTTCCCGGTCGCCGCTGCGCACCGAGAGCACTATCACCGGCACCTTTGACCAGGTGCGCAACTCATTCAACAGCGCGTGCCCATCCATATCCGGCAGCCCTAAATCCAAAATAATCAGGTCCGGTTGTTGACGGGCAATCGCCGCCAGGCCCGCGCTGCCATCCTCCGCTTCGGTCACGTCGTAGCCTTCGCTTTTCAGGGCGATGCGCAACATGCGCCTGATCGGGGTTTCATCATCAACGATTAAAATTTTAATACTCACGTTTTGGCTTTTTCCTCTTTAGCGGCCGCGTTCGCCGGCGGTGTATCCAGTGGCAGTTCGACCACAAAACGGGTGCCCTTGTGTTTGGCGCCGGCCATGGCGTGCACACTGCCACCGTGCGCACCAATCATGCCGCGACATATGGCCAGGCCCATGCCGGTGTTTTGCTTTTTTTTATCGCCTTCGGCCACGGCAAAAAACATATCAAAAATTTTTTCGCGCAGTTCTTCGGCAATACCCGGCCCCTTATCTTCAATGGCGATGGTGCAGCGCCCGGTATTGGCGCCAGTACCAGTGTTAGTATCACCGTTAGTATCGGTATTAGTATCACCGTTAGTATCGGCATTAATAGTAACGTCAATTTTCTCATCGCCAGGAGTAAAGCGCGCGGCATTTTCCAAAATATTAAACAGTGCCTGTTCGATCAAGGCCGCGTGCACATAGAGCACCGGCGCAGCATCCGGAAAATGGGTTTCGGTTTTAACACCGGGATAGTAGCGTTTGAGTCGAGTCAGGGCGCTGCCCACAATATCCGCAATCGACACCCAGTCGCGCTCAATTTTCAAGGTGCCATAACCCAAGCGGGTCATGTCCAGCAGGTTTTGAATATAGCTGTCCAGGCGCCGGCTCTCTTGCAGGATAGTATCCACCAATTCTTTGCGATCCTGCGGCTGCAATTGCAAGTCGAGTAGCTGCAGGCTTTCGGCGGCGCCCATCATCGCCGCCAGGGGCGATTTAAGGTCGTGGGAGACAGACGATAGCAGCGCGGAGCGCAGCTGCTCCACATCGGTTTTAATGCGCGCGGCTTCAAGTTCGCGCACCAGCTGGGTGCGGCGCCAGGTATCGGCGCCCTGGTTGGCAATGGCGCTGATCAGTGTTTTGTCACCCGCTGGCAATAGCCTGGCCGCGC
Source organism: uncultured Cellvibrio sp. (assembly GCA_966251115.1). Taxonomy (GTDB): domain Bacteria; phylum Pseudomonadota; class Gammaproteobacteria; order Pseudomonadales; family Cellvibrionaceae; genus Cellvibrio. The sequence goes on along the minus strand of CBINKF010000558.1, from coordinate 689 downwards.
TGGGGTATTTAATCAAAATGCAGGCGATGTTGAGCTGATCTTTAGTGATGGGGAACAGGGTCCACTCAGAGGCGCTTAGGGTATCGCTAAAGCGGCCGGAAACCTGCTGGCTGCGCCGCGTCCAGTCAATCGCAGCCCGATCCACCGGCAGCAGCGGTTTGCCCGAGCTGGGCCAGGGCTGGTAATCGCCCGCGGTTGGCACTATCAGGCACTCCACCGGCAGCGATTCCTCAATCACCTTGTGCAGGGCTTTCCAAATTGCTTTGGGGTCTTCGGCAACCGACAGCTCCTGGCCCAGCACACGCATGGCTTCGGAATAGCGATTGGTATCCTGCAGCAAAATAAATTGCCGCCGAATGCGCGACGCCGCCGGCCCGCAAGCCAGCGCAATCACCAGCAGAAAAAACAGGGTCGCCAACTCATCCTGGCGTGAGACATGGAAGCTGTAGCGCGGCTCGGTAAAGAAGAAATTAAAACTTAAAAACGCCAGCAGCGAGGTGGTTATCGCCGGGCGCCAGCCGTGCTTGAGGGCGGTGGCCACCACCGCCAATACGTAGATCAACACCAGGTTGGTATTGGCAATAATCCACTCCAGGGGAATAGCCACCAGGGTCGCCATAACCACGGTGAGCAGTGCAAAACCCTGGGCCTGCCACGACCCCCACAGCGATTTTGAGGGCAGCAGCAGG
>CBINKF010000557.1:0-2663 GCA_966251115.1 uncultured Cellvibrio sp. | reverse complement strand
AAGCTGAGAACCAGTGCCCTACAAATAATATTTTTGGTTTACCATTCGCAAGAAACCCTCCGCCTGCACTTTCAACCGCCGCTACAGCCTTAATAGCAGCAACATCAACACCCAACAATGCTGCAGCTCGAGAATAATCTATATTTGTGAGACTCTGGCTTTTTGATGAATTTTTAGCCCCATCATTTTTCGCTTTAGAAACCTGGGCATTAAAAGACCTTAAATAAGATTGAACTGACAATAACAAATAATTAAAACTGAATTTTTCATTCTCGTTTTGCTGGTGCTTTTTGTTTGCATAATCCGCGAGCACTTTTATCGAGTTTTTATTTGGGTCAATTCTTCCATCGGGCTTTTTAACTCCTACTAATCTTTTTTGAAACTCAATAATTAGTCCTACCGTGACTGGGCCGCAATCTCCGTCTTCAATTAATGGTAGATATGGAGATAACCATCCAATTGATTTATTTAACAGCTTTTGAACAACCAATACATCAGCTTTAATGTTTGCCGCATTATTTCCAACTGATCTCGAAATACTTATCATTTGAATTTCCTTTTAATAATCAGTAACCATATATAGCTACAATTTACTTTTAAATAACTTACTTACCCACTACCTCAACCCAATTGCCCTTGTTTTTGGCGAACAGGGTTTCGTCGTACATGGCGGAGACGTTCCAGCCGGGCAGGTAGAATTTGCCGGCGTAGCTGGCATTGAGGATGATGCGCAGGGTGACGCTGGTGCGGTTGCGGTCCTGATAGCGGTAGTACCAGTAGTAGTCGCGCCAGAGGCTGAAATAGGCCAGCACGCGGTCATCGCGAATGTCCATATAGTCTATGCCTTTGGGCATCTCCGAACCTTCGAGGCGCTCGTTGCGAATTTGCCAACCGCTGGGCACCACTGCACTCAGCGCTATATCTTCAATGCGATTTTTAACCATGTGCTCAAAATCGGCCGACACAGTTACTTCGGCCACAAAATCCTGGCCTTGGGGCAAATGCAAAATATCCAGGGGTTTATTGTCGAGGGTCATAAACGCCACATTCATTTGCAATCCGGCCTGGCCCGGTTCTTCATACAAATTGGCAGGAATACCGCGGTTGCTCACCATCACATGTACCGGTTTGTCCTGGTCGTTGCGCAGGCTCAGTTTTGGCGAGGCGACGGCCTGGCTGTAAAAAATTTGGGCGGTGGATTTACTGACCCAATCTTTAGCGCCCTCTTCTTTGAGCGAGAATTTAATCTCGCCCGAGGCGGTGCCATTTTTCTCGGCGAAGTCACTCATCGCCAACAGTGCCCAGGCGATACTTTGCGTAGAGTACCAATCTTGCGATGACAGAGATTTCGCTTCCTCTGTGGCCAACTGCCAGGCGAGATCGGAATTTTGTGCCATATGGTTGAGCGCCATAATCAAAATACCGCGATCGCGCATATCCGAACCGTAGGTGTAACCCCAGTCTTTATAATTGGGGATAGACGCACTGGTTACCTGGCCAAGCACATCGGCGGCGGCATCGTTTAAACCAATTTGCTGATAGGCAAGTGCCAGCAGCCAGCGCGCTGTGGCGCGGTAGTACATGACTTCGCTATCGGCGGTGGTTTTAAAAATTTCGCGCAGGCGATTCATGCTCGCCAATTCAGCTTTGTCTGCCAGTGCAAGGGTGTAAAGGCGATAGGCCAACACACTTTCATCGTAGTAATAGTGGTGCCCTTCTACATGAGTATCGCGCGCGGCGCTGCGCTGGTATTTCACCCAGTTATCAAACATGGCGCTGGGCACGTTGTAACCGGCGCGTTTGGCCTCTACCAGAAAGTGTCCGGCATAGTTACTGGCCCAGTCATTTACGTAGGAATCCCCCGGCCAGTAGGTGAAGCCACCGCTCGCGTGTTGGAAACGCTGCAGGCGTTTGATGCCGGCGGCTATGTTGCTGTCCACCTGTTGCTTTTGGGCATCGCTCATCTGCGTGAGATTTTTTAAATGCAATTGCGGAAATACCGAGGAGGTAGTCTGCTCGACACAACCGTGCGGGTATTGAATTAAATATTGCAGGCGTTTCTCCAGGTTGAGCGGCGGTAAGCTGCTCACTTCAACACTGGCCTGGTTGGTGCCAAACATGCCGTTGGGCGCGAGTGGCGACTCCCAGATTTCACCCGGTTGCAACACCTTGGACTGAGACACAGTGGTGGGTAAATTGGCGGAGCGCGAATCTATATAAATCTCCTGCTCCGCGCTTTCATTGCCGGACACCGCCGTAACTTTAACGCGCCCCTTGCCGATGCGGTCGTTTACTTTTAAGCGCAGCAGTGCAATAGCGTCGCCTGGCTCGCTAAAGTGCAAACTATCTTCACCTTTGATCACTGTGAAAATTTCATTGGTCTCAACCTTGATACTGACATCCTGGTAGGCGGCATCACTCACAAACACGTTGACTGGCAGCGCCACTTCTTCACCCGGGCCAAGCACGCGCGGCAGCGTGGCAAACAAGGTGACAGGCTGAGTGACGGTTACGGTTTTTTCTGCGGTGCCATAGGCGGTATCTTTGGCGTTGGGATTTTCTGCGCCGGTATTTCCCGCCACCAACATCACCCGCACCGCGCCCATGTAGGGTGGCAATTTGACTTTGTGTTCGCGTGTTTCTCCGGCTTTTAATTCAAACGC
>CBINKF010000556.1:0-2664 GCA_966251115.1 uncultured Cellvibrio sp. | reverse complement strand
TTTTTGCCTTGCGCTTGCTGCCTCGCCTACATTTTTCAGAGGTTCCTTAGTTACCGGAAGCAGGTAAATCTTTTGCGGAATAACTGACGCGATACACCTTGCCCGCAAAATCATCCGATACCAGCATGGAACCATCGGAGAGGAAGGCGACATCCACCGGGCGGCCCACCACCTCGGTTTGATTGCGCAAAAAGCCTTCCAAAAAAGGCGTATAGCTGGCGACTTTGTTGTTAACAATCGTAGCGAGGCTTACGCGATAGCCAATTTTTTGCGCGCGATTCCAGGAGCCGTGCTCGGCGATAAATAACTGGCCTTGGTATGCATCGGGAAACTGTGTACCGGTATTAAATGCCAACCCCAAAGGTGCCACATGGGGGCCGACCTGAAAAGCGGGCGGTGTGAATTCGCTGCAGCTGTGTAACTTACCAAATTCCGGATCTGGCACTACACCGCCGTGACAATAGGGAAAACCAAAGTGCATAGCTTTTTTAGGCGCGTAATTTAATTCGCAGCTGGGCAGGTTATCACCGAGCATATCGCGACCATTATCGGTAAACCACATCTCCTGGGTGCCGGGCATCCAGGCAAAGCCAACACTGTTGCGAATGCCGCGCGCATACTCTTCAAAGTGCGAACCATCCGGGTCCATGCGCCAGATTTTGGAGTAGACCTCATCCTCTTTGTTACACACATTACAGGGTGCACCTATGGGCACATAAATCTTGCCGTCAGGCCCCGCCTTAATCACCTTTTCGCCATGCCATTTATCTTTGGGCAAATCGTCTTTTACAGTTATAAGCTTTGGCTTGTTGGCAAAGGTTTTATCTATATTGGCAATGCGGCTAACGCGGCTAATTTCGCTGATATATAAATCACCATTAAGCAGCGTAACCCCCTGGGGATTATTCAGGCCGCTGACAATCACTGTAACCTTATCGCCGATGTGATCGCCATTGGTGTCCTCTACTGCATAAACATTCCCGGCCGTGCGCGAGCCCACATAGACAATCCCGCTGGACGAAACCGCCAGCGAACGGGCATTGGGTGTTTGATCGGTATAGAGTGAAATTGAAAAGCCGGGCGGCAATACAAAGCCGTTTAGGTTGGTAGATTTTTTCTCACTTACGCCGGGGTTTAGCAGGTACTGCGCCAGGGATTTAATTTGACTCTCGCTAAGCAGCCCTTTCCAGGCAGGCATCCCCAAAGCCACCGAACCCTGCGCGATAAACCGGCTGATAGATGACTTATTAGGTTTGGCTTTAAGCCACGTCTTATCAGCCAAATTGGGCCCCACACCACCTTCGCGCTCGGCACCATGGCATTGGGCACAATGAGTTTGATAGAGTTTGGCGCCCTGATCCGCGCAGGCGCTTTGGCCGACAAAAGCAACGACGCTTGCCAGCATCCCCATGGCCAGGCTAAATAATTGCTGTTTCATACTCACCTCGAACTATGCGTATCCGAATAGTGTAGCCAGAAATTATTCAAGTCTCCGTTAAGAAGTATTATTGATTTTAATGCACAACCGGAATCAGGAATTTATACCTGCTTTGCTTCCAGATGCTGTTTAATCCCCGGCCATTCATGCTTAACAATACTGTACAGCACCGAGTCTCGAACACGACCATTGGGCATAACCATATGGCTGCGCAAAATACCCTCCTCTTTTGCCCCCAGGCGCAATATGGCGTTGCGAGAGGTCGCATTCAGGTAATCGGTAATTAGCTCAACGCGGTTCATGTCCAGCTGTTCAAAAGCATAAGTCAGCAGCAAATATTTAGCTTCTGTATTTATGCCGGTTTTCTGCCAGGACTTACCAAGAAAGGTATAGCCAATCTCCACCCGCTTATTGGGTAAGTTTGCCTTCATAAAGCGCGTTGAGCCAACCACCTTATTGCTGGCCTTATCAATAATCGCAAATGGCAAACCATCGCCAAGCTGATAATGCGTACTAGCCTGCTCAAAAAAGGCATCGATATTATCTGGGTGTGGCACCAAGGTAACGTATAACTTCCACAGCTCACCATCACAAATAGCCGCGCACAATTCCTCGCGATGGTGCAGAGCCAATGGCTCAAGCCTTATCACATTACCTTCAAGTGTTACGGGTTCGAATTTCATAATAGTCCTTTAGCAGAACGGGAATATAAATCAGAGTAGGAATTTGAGCCAAAACTCAGGGAAGATCAATCATTAAAATCAGCATTAATAAATCCGGGGAGTCATGTAGGTTGGAAGAGGCGAAGCCGACTTCCGACATATCCCACCTTTAACACATATAAATAGCCACAATTTAAAAAGCATGTCGGAAGTCGCTGTGCTCTTCCAACCTACGATCGAGCCCCATTCCAGGCTACTTGCTGTTTTTTGGCCTCACAACCGTTCGTTTGAAAAATCAACAATTTGTTTGCCAAATTTTTCTATTGCAGTTTTTGACAGCCCCTCATATAAACCTGACAACTCTATATAGTCATTACCTGCGTCAGCTGCATCATCTGGGTCTTCACTGGACTCTGCGATGGCTTTTAAACGCTGCAACTCATTTGACAAGGATTGAAGAATGTAACGCGCCTCCCAATCAAGGAGGGTTACTGAAATTTCTCTTAACTGTGTCATTAAATCACCTGCTTTTTAAATACTTTTTGGCACTTTAGCGCCAGTTTG
>CBINKF010000555.1:0-2664 GCA_966251115.1 uncultured Cellvibrio sp. | reverse complement strand
CCGCTATATCCATTAACTTTGGATTGGGCAGTTTAAGGTTGTTCATTAGTGCCACGTATTCGTTTAAATCTTTTACCTGCAGGCGCGGGTTGTGGGCTTTTTCTTCGCCTATGGTGCTCACCATCCAGCCTTTGTAGTCGTGGCCCGGGTAGACCCAGGTGTTGGCGGGCAGGGTTAGCAGTTTGTTAAATAAACTCTGGTATTGATCGACGGCGCTGCCATTTTGGAAATCGGTACGGCCGGTGCCGCGAATTAATAAGGTATCGCCGCTAAAGACATAGCGCTGGCCATTGGCTTCCAGCAGATATGAATAGGAGTCGTCTGTGTGGCCGGGGGTGTGCAGGGCGGTGAGGCTGAGTTCGCCCACGGCAATTTTTTCGCCGTCGCGCAGTGCGTGGGAGATGCAGGCGGATTGCGCCTGCTCGCCTAAAAAGGTGGTGCAGTCAGTTTTGTCGCGCAGCTCACCGGCGCCGGTAATATGGTCGGCGTGGGTGTGGGTGTCCAATACGGCGACCAGGTGTAAATCCAGGTCGGCAAGCAATTGCAGGTATGTGGGTACTTCCTCTTTGACGGTGTCAATCAACGCTGCCTGGCGAGTTGTTTCGCAACCTATCAGGTAGGTGTAAGTGCTGGATTCTTTTTCAAATAGCTGGCGAAAAATCATAGTTGCCTCTTTTTACAATCAGCCTGTTGTTAAAGCGAAAACATTTTGGTGGCAAGCGTTAGCAGTGAGATAACCAGCAAACTCAGCGCAAAGATTTTTTGCAAACTGGCGTTGGCAATTTTGTGGCTGATCAACTGCCCGGCGATCATCCCTGCTATGCCGCCGCCAGCGACCAACACCAGCGGTGTCCAGGTGTTTTTATCCAGCGTGCCGCTTAGGGCGATATGGCTGATAAAACCCGAGCTGCTAACCAGTGCGATTATCACCAGCGAGGTGCTTACCGCTTGGGCCATGCTGATAGGGCTTAGCGCCAGCAGCAAAGGCACAATTAAAAAACCGCCGCCAACACCAAACAAACCCGACAGCAAACCGACAATCAAACCGCCAATTATCAAGCCTGCGGTGCAGCGCGGGCGCAGTTGAAATTGGCCGGTCTTGCTCAGGTTGCAGAGCATGCCCGGGCGCGGTGTGTCGCTAAAGTTACCGGCTCGAACCACGCTAGCGCTTTGCGGGTTGCGCGCGGCACTTAGCCACATGCGCAGCGCAATAATCGCTGCTAACAGGTTAAAGCCTAGTAGCAACCAGAGTTCTGGCAATTGCAAACTCAACCACTGCCCAATAGGTGCACTGGCGGCGCCTACAGCGGCGAGGATTAACCCCGGCAGCCACAAAATTTGCCCGCCGCGCCAGTTGCGATAGCTGCCGTACAAAGTGCTGGCCGCAACCGCGCCCAGTGAAATTCCTGTAGCTTCGCTCATCGGCATTTGCCCCAGCAGCATCAGCAGCGGTACGGCAAATACAGAGCCGCCAGCGCCGGTGAGGCCGAGGACTAATCCGATAACTATGCCGATTGCTAGCAACATATTTGTGACGGCCTATTTATATCCCAATGGCTATTTATTCCCCAAAAGCTATTTATTCCACGGAGCCTTGGCAATCAACATGCCCATAGGGCAAATATCGGTAATACCGGCAAAGGTGAGGCCTGCACCGACAAAGGCGCTCAGGCCGTAAAATGCCGGGTTAACCCAGGTGCCGAGTGCTACACCGCTAATCACCAACAGGCCAGCGGCTATACGAATCTGGCGCTCCAGGGGAATCACCTTGCGCGCGGCTTTGGTGATTTCCAGGTTGGATTGTTTCACCGCATTCATACCGCCTTCGATAATCACCAGCTCAGCGTCAAACTGGCCGCGCAGTTGATCGGCGGCCATTTCGGCGCGCTTGCCACCCTGGCACAGCAGGTAGACGCGCGCACCGTTTTTGCCGCTTTTTTCAATCTCTTCACGCAGGCGGCTGGCGGATAATTCGTGTAGCGGAATGTGCAGCGCATCGGCCAGTCCCGCCGCTTTTACTTCGGCTGCAGTGCGCACGTCGAGGATGCAAATGTCGGCGCTTTTGTTGGCGAGCAGATCGATGGGGTGAATGCGTTGATGGTTCATAGGTTTACCTGAAATTAATAATGAGAAATCAAATTTGCGGTTGGCAGTAAATGGATTGCAGCAGGGCAATTACCTTGCCAGCGTCGTCCCCTTCCAAGCGGTAGTACACGGTTTGCGCCTCTTTACGGGTGCTGACCAAACCGGCTTCGCGCAGACTCGCCAAATGCTGCGACAGTGCCGATTGGCTAAGCGGCACGCGGGCGTTGAGTTCGCCCACCGACATTTCACCGCTTTTGCCGCTGCCCATCAGGGTGCAGAGGATCATCAGGCGGTTTTCGTTGGCCAGGGCTTTTAACAGGCTGGCGGCGGCCTGGGCGTGAACTTTCATTTCACTCAGGCTGTTCAGGTCAATGGCTGGGGTGCTCATGGTGGCTCCTGCATTGGGTATGTTTGCATTGTATTAGCAAATATTAATTTAGCAATATCTAAATTAGATGTTTTGCTGAATGAGTATACCTGGCGGTGGCGCCTTAATCATTTTATTTGTCACATGCCTGACACCTGGATTGGCTAGCCTTGGCGCCAGATATGGCCTGACAATGACTTTGCACCATTGCT
>CBINKF010000554.1:0-2668 GCA_966251115.1 uncultured Cellvibrio sp. | reverse complement strand
ATGGAGCGCGAGCATATCCCCGTGGATTGTGTTGTGGGGACGAGTATGGGGGCGTTGGTGGCTGGCGCCTATGCGTCGGGTTTATCCACCGCTCAAATGCGCGCCAAATTAGCCGAGGCGGATTGGACCCGCATGTTTCTCGATGCGGCGGATTACTCTGAATTGAGTTACCGGCGCAAACAAATCACCCGCGGCCTGCTGCTGGGTACGGAAATAGGTATCACCAAAAAAGGTGCGCAACTTACGCCTGGAGTGGTAGCGGGGGAGAACATCAAGTTGTTCTTTAACCAACTGATTGGAGATGACCAGGGGGAGCGTCGTATTGAAAGCCTGGGGCTGCCCCTGGCGATAGTGGCTACCGATATAGGTACTGGTAAGGCGGTGCTGTGTAAATCTGGCAGTTTAAGCCAGGCGATGCGCGCCAGTATGTCGGTTCCCGGGTTGATGGCGCCGGTGGATTATCAGGGCCACAAATTGGTTGATGGTGGCTTGGTGGATAACCTGCCGGTGGCGGTGGCGCGTGAACTTTGTCAGGCCGACAGGGTTATTGCTGTCGATGTGGGTTCGCCGCTTAAACCGGCCAGCGAAGTGGGCTCGCTACTGAGTGTCACGGCGCAGATGATTGCTATTTTGACTCAGCAAAATGTGGAGCAATCTATTGCCAGCCTGGGGCCGGACGACCTTTTCCTCAGGCCGGATTTGGGGGCGTTAAGCGCCGCTGATTTCGCGCTTTATGATCAGGCCATTGCGGCAGGCAGAGAGGCGGCAGAGCAGCAGTTGGCGCGTCTGCAGATGTTTCAGGTATCTGTAACAGCCTATCTGGCCTGGCGCGAGCAGCATCGCCTTAACCCAGGTTCACAGGTGCGGGTGGACGAAATTGTCATAGCGCCTTTGAAGCGTGTCGACAAGCGTTTTGTGGCGGGGCTGATTCACCAGAAAACCGGAGAGCCGCTCAATCGCGTAGCACTGGAGCAGGACTTAACACGCATTTACGGCGAGGGTTACTTTGACAGCGTCGATTATCGGATCAGCGGCAAACAGGGGCGCAATCGCCTGGAAATAATCCCCCGCGAAAAAAACTGGAGCGCCGATGCAGCGACCTTTGGTTTTAACCTGGTCGACGAGTATCGCCAGGGTGCCGGGATAAATCTGCGGGGCGCCTACCGCACTACCTGGATTAACAGCTATGGCGGTGAATTTTTAGCGCTGGCGGATATAGGTAGTGACCCTTCTTTGGAGATAGATTTTTACCAGCCACTCAACCCCACCCAGGAATATTTTGTCGAGCCCAGATACGTAAAAGCCCGCGATAGGCTGAGCCTGTATCAGGACGAGCATAAATTGGCAGAGTTCAAGCTGAATACCACCTATTCGGAATTGGCCCTGGGGCGCAATCTGGGCACCTGGGGCCAGCTGCGAACCGGCTGGCGCCAGTATCAGGTGGATGGCAAGGTGGATGTCTCTGCGGTGGAGTTGCCCAGTGTCGATGAGAAGTTCAGCAGTTGGCTGGCCGAAATGCTGTTTGATCAGCGCGATCGCCTGTACTTCCCCACCCGCGGATGGAATGGCAACCTGAGTTATTTCAGCTCCGGCCAACAGCATTACCGCAAGCTGGAGGTCAACCTGAGTGGTGCCCATCAGTTTGGCGATTATGTATTTGGGGCTAGAACTTCCTATGAAAAAGCCCTGGCGGGCGAATTGCCTATTTTTGATTCGGCGATACTGGGCGGCTTTTTAAATATGTCTGCCTATGCCACAGATCAGCTGTGGGCGCGTGGTGCCAGTTATGCTCAATTGCGCGCCGAGCGAATTATTGGGCGCATGCCCTTGGGTTTAAGTGGTGATATGCGCTTTGGGCTCGGGTTGGAGGCGGCGCAATTGGATCAGCCCTATACAGTTACCGATGCCGGTAATGAAGTGCTGCACTCAGCTGTTATTTACCTGGGCGGCGAGACTCCCATAGGTCCGGCCTATCTGGCCTATGGCTTTGATCTGGAGGGCAACTTTAATATTTACTTTCGCCTGGGCGCCCTGTAAGCCAGAGCGCCCAGGTGGGTAATTATCAACGTTGAATTGTTAGAAGTGGAAGATGGCAGCAGCGTAGGGGCCAGTCAGCTCCAGGTTAGTTTGAACGTCGTTGTCGTCGATATTAATGGTCATGGAGCGGTAGCCCAGCTCCACCCCGGCATCCATTACTGAGTCGAACAAATAACTGATTTTGGCGCTGTAATCCGACAGTGTGGAATTCTGATATTTGACGTAGTTGCCTTCAATGCCAGCGGACAGGCCGCTAAAGGGCATATCAACCTGGAATTTGCCATAAATCAGCGGAACAGTTTGATCGGCATTGACCTTGGCGTTGGCCATTTCAGATTCGGCCCGCACATAGCCAGAGTACTTGCGCAGGGTTAAGCCCAGATCCAAATTAAACCAGTTGTCGAGCACTTCGTAGTAAAAAGTGCCCTCGTTGTAGCTGAGGTCGAAAGCAGAATCCACCTGGGTTTCAGCATCAAATTGGGTGCCGTCAATTTCAAAGGTTTGGCTGACAGTGGCGCTTTGACTGCGGCTGATTTTGGCGTGTTGTAATTTCACATTGGGCAGCAGCGGAATCGGGTGCTCCAATGCTATGTAGTAATAGCTATTGTTGTTACTTTTTACGCCAAGATCT
>CBINKF010000553.1:0-2672 GCA_966251115.1 uncultured Cellvibrio sp. | reverse complement strand
AGCGATGCCCCCAGCCTGGCCAGGTTAATTAACAGCCTCGCCGGTGCCAGCCGCCAATCATCCGATAACCTGCGCCTGACCCTGGCGCAGCAACTGCTCAACAGTTTTTGGCAGACAGACAGCAACGGGCTTGCGCCCTTTGACCCGCAGCTGGAGGAGGCCACCGCCTCGCTGCGCCAAAAGCTTGAAAGCTGGATTGCAAGCAACGAGAGTTTTTACCTGCAGGAGCAGCACCCGCTGCGCCTGGTGCTGGCGCAACTGAGCCTGCACCTGAGCCATTGGTGTCCGCGCGACTCCAAGCCCAGCCAGCAATTTAGCGAGCGCGTGAACGAGTTGGGCCAACAACTTCAGGCTGACGTACAAAGCGGAACGGCGCAGCTTAACGAGTTTATCCAGTGGGCCGACAAAGAGGCCAAACGCGCGAGCATGCTCGCCAGCCGCCTGGGCGAGAGCGAAGCCGGGGAGATGCGCCTGCTGGCAGTTGAATGCCAGGTGCTGGATGCACTTAACGAACACCTGGCCAATCGCGCCTTCCCCGACGAAGCCCAACCCGGTTTGATCGCCATACTCAAAAGCGAGCTGCAGCACAGTTTGGTGACTGCCGGCGAAGACCAGGAGAGCGCCGCCGTGTGGAAATACTGGCAGCGCCTGCTGCCCATTCTCGGGCAAGTTTTTTACCTGGAGGGCGACACCCCCGACGACCAGTTTTTATACGCCCAGATTCCACCGCTGGTAAACGAATTGGGGCGCAGTGTGCAATTGCCCCTCAGCCATCCCGAAACCTATGGCCGCTGGGTGGATGATTTATGCCAATACCTGATGCTGGCAATCCAGAAAAAATCGGTCGCCTGCAGCCAACTTGCGCCCCTCGCCTACCCCGAGGGCTTCAGCAGTTCGCAAACCCGCGTTACCCAATCGGTGATGCAGCTCAGTCAATCCTTACAATTAGGTGATTGGCTGGCATTCGAGCAACAAAACCATGCACCGCTGCGCTGCCAACTGGCGTTTAAAAATTTGCAGAGCGATCAGCTGCTGTTTGTCGACCAGGCCGGGCGCAAGGTAATGAGCAAAAGCCTGAAGGACACGGCGCTGTGCCTGTCCACCGGCAATGCGCATCCGATCAGTACAGCGCCGCTGGCTCTCGCCATTCAAAACCTGCTGACAAAGTTGCAACAGCAGGGGCAAAAACTGCACGAGCAAATGACGGCCATGGCCAATAGTCGCGCGCAAAAAGCGGCGGCCGAAGAGGTCGCGCGCCGCAAAGCCGAGACGGAAGCCGCCGAGCGCGCCATGCAGGAGCAATTGGAAATTCGCCGCGCCGCCTCGCGCAAAGCCATGGCCGAAGCCAAAGCCCTGGCGGAGGAAAAAGAGCGGCGCATGGTGGAGGAAAAACGCCTGCTGGAACAAAAACGCCAGGCTGATCTGGCCGAGGCGGAAGCGCGCCAACTGGCGGCCATAGAGGCAATCAGCCAACTCAAAGTGGGCGCTTGGCTGGAGTTGCAGCAAGAGGACGGAAAATTTCTGCGGGCTAAACTATCGGTAATTCTCGCCAGCACCGGTAAATATATTTTTGTGGATCAGGTTGGGCGCAAACTGGCGGAGCACCAGCGCGACCAACTGATTGGCCTGCACCAACAACAGCAACTAAAAGTGCTGCGCCAGGGCGGAGACTTTGAAGATCAACTCGCCAAAGTTATTCGCGGCCTGCGCAAGGATATAACGCCATGACTAACATACCTAACGACGATTTACATCAGCCAGACAACAGCGAACTGCGCCAGGAATACCGCCTGGTGGAGCGCGAGACTGTGTATATCGAACAGGGCAATAACATAGTCATTACCCAAACCCTGGATATGTCCGCCAATGGTTTGCGTGTAATTAGCGATCAGGAGATGCCCGCCGGCAGCATAGTGCGCACCTGCGTGCAACTAAAAAGTACTCACGAACAATTTATGCTGGTGAGCGAAGTTAAATGGTCGCAATTGCACGAAAACCCGGGTGAATTTTTATTGGGTTTGAGTCTGTTTGAATCGGAAGATACCGACATTCAAGCCTGGAAGGAAATGATCGCGCGCCGCTGCGCGGTGGAGTGACTTCGCCTAGTCATTTTTAACAAATGCCCCATAAAAAACGCGCCACCTGGGCGCGTTTTTTTACAATTGCAGCTATAGATTACTGCAACAGATAAACCACATATACCTGGGCGCTCAGCTTCATCACTCCCGGTTCAAAAGGTTCGGCGCTTTCCATTCTCGCCATTGCCATTTTGTCGCTGCGCATGGCGCTGCCCATCAATTGGCGGTTGGGTACCAGCTCCCAGCGCTCGTTGCCGCGCGGGTTAAATTCCGAAATCGACCAGACCCCCGCCAGGTTTTTGCCCTGGGATTTAGCCAGTCGCTCGGCGCGCGCGCGCGCATCGGCCATGGCCGCCTGCTGGGCTTTTTCCTCCAGGGCTTTTTTGTTGCTCAGGGTCAGGTTGGTGTTGATGGTTTCAGAGATTTTGGCATCCACCAATGCCTTCATCATCTCCGGGTATTTTTTAAGGTCGCGCAGGGTAATGTCCACCTGGCGCGATACATTGTTGCCCGTCAGTACCCGCTGGTTGTCGCGGGAGTCGTATTCCGGGCGCACATTCAGCGCCGTGGTCGCCAGGTCGTTGGCCTTAATGC
>CBINKF010000552.1:0-2674 GCA_966251115.1 uncultured Cellvibrio sp. | reverse complement strand
GTGGCACGAGTAAAGAAGTTACCGCCACCCTCACTGCCGAATACCGTTTGCGAAGCACCAGCGCCAAATGAAGCACCCATGGCTGCGCCTTTACCCTGCTGCAATAAAATCAAACCAATAATGGCCAGTGCAGCAAGCGAATGTATAACAAGAACTATTTTTTCCATTACCTGGTTCTACCTGGTATTTTGCAATTCGCTAACTAATTAGCGCACTTGCATATGGTTAAAAATTCATCTGCATCAAGCGATGCACCACCGAGAAGCGCGCCATCTACATCAGCCAGAGCAAATAGCTCGGCGGCATTACCGGCTTTTACGCTTCCACCGTAGAGAATTCTGACAGATTGCGCCAGAGCTCCCAATTTACTGCGAATAAACTTGTGAACTTCTTCCGCCTGTTCAGGCTTTGCAGTTTTGCCAGTACCTACAGCCCAGACAGGCTCGTAAGCTACCACTGCATTGGCAAACGCGCTTAAACCTACCTGGTTAAGTACCGCCGCCAATTGGCTTTCAATGACTGCAAGATAATCGCCACTTTCACGCTTTTCCAAGGATTCACCAACACAAACTATGGGTGTTAAACCTTGAGCCTGAGCAGCTAAAAACTTTTGCGCAACCTGCGCATCTGTTTCGCCTTGTAAACGGCGGCGCTCATTGTGACCGATTATTACAAATTTGCAATCCAAATCTGCAAGCATTTGCGCAGATACCTCACCGGTATAAGCGCCTTTTTGTTCTACAGCGAGATTTTGTGCACCTAATTTAAGTGCAGATCCACTAATAATTTCACCGGCCTGCGCAAGATAGGGAAAGGCGGGGCAAACCACTACCTCAGCCGCTATATCATTGGTCCAACCGGTGAGAATTCCTGCGAGGAGTTCAGCGTTTTCACGCTTACTGCCATTCATTTTCCAATTGCCAACCACCAGTTGGCGACGCTTGGTGTTACCTGCTTCAGTCAACTGAACGCTCCTCCCCCCAAAGCGGGCGCCAATGTTAGCCAAGATGGCTTGAACATACAACTAAATCTTGGCCACTCACGGGGATTTTCTCGTTATTTTTCAGCAGGCTAGCCAGTTTTTGGTGGAAACTGGCCAAGCCCTGTGCAGGCTGATGTTTAATAGATCAGCTCAACGCCTGCTCGACTACTGCCGCCAAATCCTGTGCCAGCTCTTTTACCTGCTGGCGATCCTCGCCTTCCACCATTACCCGCACCACAGGTTCGGTGCCCGAGGGGCGCAGAAGCACGCGTCCCCTGCCGGCGAGTTTTTGTTCGGTCAATTGCACCGCTTTTTGAATCGCCTCATTTTGGGACAGATCTGAGCGCTTGCTCATGTGCACGTTAATCATTATCTGCGGCAACTTATTCATGCCTTTTTTTACCCTGTGCAGGGGTTCACCAATTGCCGAGATCGCCAGCAGCACCTGTAGCGCGGAAATAATGCCATCACCGGTGGTAGTTACGTTGCTGCACACTATATGGCCCGAGTTTTCCCCGCCCAGGCGCCAGCCTTTGTCGCGCATCATCTCGATAACATAACGATCGCCCACCTTGGCGCGGGCAAAGGGGATACCCAACTTTTGCAAGCCAAGCTCAAAGCCGAAGTTGCTCATCAGGGTGCCCACAACACCATCGCAACCACCGGCGTACTCATGCTGGTAGGTGGCGATGATGTAGAGCAACTCGTCGCCATCCACGACTTCACCTTTGCGATCGACGAACACTACGCGGTCGCCGTCGCCATCAAAGGCAATACCCAGGTCCGCGCCCAACTCCATTACCTTTTCCTGCAGCACCTCGGGCTTGGTGGAACCGCAGCCGCGATTGATGTTGGTGCCGTTGGGCTCCACCGCGATAGTGGTCACGCGCGCGCCCAGCTCCTCGAAGACATTGGGTGCGATGTTATAGGTCGCACCATTGGCGCAATCGAGCACTATGTGCAGGCCTTTAAGGTTGAAGCCCCAGGGCATGGTGCCTTTACAAAATTCGATGTAGCGACCAGAGGCATCCTGAATACGCTTGGCCTTACCCAGCTTTTCTGCAGTCACCATGGGCTGGTCTAGCTGTGCCTCAATCAGATCCTCCAGGTCATCAGGTAACTTTGTGCCGTTGCCACCAAAAAACTTGATGCCATTATCTTGATATGGATTGTGCGAGGCGCTGATAACTATGCCCGCCTGGGCTTGAAAAGTGCGCGTCAGATAAGCCACGCCGGGTGTTGGCATAGGCCCGAGCAGGCCGACATCCACGCCGGCATTAATCAAACCCGCCTGAAGTGCAGACTCAAACATATAGCCGGAGATGCGCGTGTCCTTGCCAATCAAAATCATATTACTGCCATCAAACCTGTCCATTAAAACGCGACCAGCGGCCCAACCTAACTTGAGCATAAAGTCTGGCGTAATGGGGGCCTCACCCACCAAGCCACGAATGCCATCTGTGCCGAAATATTTACGCGTCATTTCCTATTCTCCGAGCTTTTTCTTGATCATTCAGATAAGTGGTCCGCCGCATCGAGCACTCTTAAAACATCTACAGTCTCGGCAACGTCGTGAACTCTAATAATTGCGGCACCTTTTTGGGTCGCCAATAAGGCTAACGCCAGACTACCTGCCAGGCGCTGATCTACCGGGCGATTGTGCAGTTGGCCTTTCCTCGTCTTGCGCGACAT
>CBINKF010000551.1:0-2692 GCA_966251115.1 uncultured Cellvibrio sp. | reverse complement strand
AACCCCATTTCGCCGTAGGCGTGTAGGTAGTCGTGGCTTTGCATCGCCAAGAACATTAGCCCCAGCACTATGGTAAGCATCATGAATAAACCTACTTGCAGATACCTGCCCTTTTCTACACCCATGTGGGCAAACTGCAGGGTTACTGAAGAGGCAAGCAGTACCAGTGTGTTGTAGAGCGGAATGCCCTGCCATGGCATAGCCTGGGTTTCAGCACCACCTGGCGTTTTTACCAGCGGCCATATGGCAGCGAAGTTGGGCCAGAGCACTTCGGCAGTCATGGCATTGTTACTGGCACCACCGAGCCAGGGAAACGAGATATTGCGCGCATAAAATAGTGCTCCGAAAAAAGCCGCAAAGAACATAACTTCCGAAAAAATAAACCAGCTCATTCCCTGGCGATAAGATCTGTCGACCTGCTCGCTGAACAGCCCGCCAACGGATTCGGAAATCACCGTATTAAACCAGCCCGTAAGCATAAAAATCAGGCCAACAAAGCCGAGTAGCAATAAGTAGGGGCCGATACCCTGCTGGCCGCCCGCGTGGTCCATAACCACATGGCCCGCACCATAACCGATAAAGCAGAGCGACACTGCGCCCACTATAGGCCAGTGACTTTGATGGGGAATGTAGTAGTGCTGATGGCCTAACATCTTTGCCTCCCGGGCGGTTGTGCCCTTTGGAAAATTATTGCGTCGGCTTTACCTGATACAAGCTGTAGGACAGCGTCAGGGTTTGAATGTCCTTGGGGAGTGCCGGGTCTATGTAAAATAGCAACGGCATAGTTTTGTGTTCATGTTTATCCAGGGTCTGCTGGGTAAAACAAAAACACTCAATTTTTTTAAAATATTGCGCGCCCTGCCCGGGTGACACAGAGGGAATAGCCTGGGCCACCATGGCGACATCCGATAAGTTATCCACTTCGTAATACACCAAACGTTTTTCACCGGGATGCAATTCCACCGCCGCCGTCTTGGGAGCAAAATGCCAGGCCACACTAGCATCCGGATTGGCTAAAAACTCCACGCGCACTTTGCGCGATAAATCCTCACCAGCCGCTTCACGCGCAGCCACATTGGCAGTTTTTCCATTTAAACCAGTCACCCGACAAAACACGCTGTAAAGTGGCACCATGGCGTATCCGAACCCGAACATAAGCACACAAACCAACAACAACTTTTTAATCAGGGCGCTGTGCATATCAGTTACTGATCATTTGAAACTAGAGTTTGTTTACATCTGGTGGCGTAGTAAAACTGTGATAGGGTGCAGGTGACGGTAAAGTCCACTCAAGCCCTTCAGCCCCTTCCCACACTCGACTGGTTGCGGGAATACCCTTAGCGCGCATGCAGCGGATCACCAACACCAAAAACAGCAACTGCGACGCGCCAAACAAAAAGCCTCCAATACTGATAAACGCATTCAAGTCCGCAAATTGCAGCGCGTAGTCAGGAATGCGCCTGGGCATACCCGCCAAACCAACAAAATGCATAGGGAAAAACAGCAAGTTAACCGAAATTAACGAACACCAAAAATGCCATTGGCCCAGCCGCTCGCTGTACATAACGCCGGTCCATTTGGGTATCCAGTAATAAACAGCCGCGATAATGGCAAACACCGCGCCGGTCACCAATACATAATGAAAATGGGCCACCACAAAATAGGTGTCCTGATATTGAAAATCCGCCGGAGTGATAGCCAGCATCAAACCGGAGAAACCACCTATGGTAAATAACACGATAAACGCCAGGGCAAACATCATGGGTACTTCAAAGGTCATGGAGCCGCGCCACATAGTGGCCACCCAATTAAACACCTTTACCCCGGTAGGCACAGCGATCAGCATGGTGCTGTACATAAAAAATATTTCGGCAGCAACCGGCATGCCCGTGGTAAACATGTGATGCGCCCACACAATAAATGAAAGCACCGCGATACTCGCAGTTGCTACTACCATGGACGTATAACCAAAAAGAGGTTTGCGCGCGAAGGTCGGTACTCTGCTGGACACTATGCCAAAAGCAGGCAGAATCATGATGTAAACTTCCGGGTGCCCAAAAAACCAGAAGATATGTTGAAACATCACCGGGTCGCCACCGCCGACCGCATTAAAAAAGCTGGTGCCAAAATATTTGTCGGTGAGCACCATGGTGACTGTGCCCGCCAGCACCGGCATAACTGCAATTAATAAAAATGCGGTGATGATCCAGGTCCACACAAACAGCGGCAGTTTCATCCAGGTCATACCCGGTGCCCGCAGGTTAAAAATTGTTACTATGATATTTATTGCACCCATGATCGACGAGATACCCAGGAGGTGCACTGCAAATACAAAAAAGGCGGTGCTATTACTGCTGTAGGTTGTCGACAGCGGGGCGTAAAATGTCCAACCGGAAGCTGGCCCGCCCCCGTCCATAAATAATGTGGAAAGCAAAATACTGAAGGCGAACGGCAGTATCCAGAAACTCCAATTGTTCATGCGCGGGAGCGCCATGTCCGGGGCGCCAATCATCATTGGCACCAGCCAATTTGCCAGACCGACAAAGGCGGGCATGACTGCCCCAAAAATCATCACCAATCCATGCACGGTGGTCATTTGGTTAAAGAATAATGGCTCGACAAATTGTAACCCCGGCTTAAATAATTCGGCGCGAATTACCATAGCCATGCTGCCACCGATAAAAAACATCAG
>CBINKF010000550.1:0-2695 GCA_966251115.1 uncultured Cellvibrio sp. | reverse complement strand
CCCCCTGATTTAAAAACTCCTGGGTTTGCTGCTCCAGTTCCTGGTGTAGTTCGCGGCGAGTTTTGATGGGTTTCATAGCGCTAGATGAGGTTTTACAGCCAATGCAGTGGGTAGCAGTGTAAATGAGTGCGCCTGAACAAAAGCGCAACGACTGGCCAGCATAGCAGCCAGTGGAGGTTGGAGCAAAATTTGTGCAGAAAATAGCCTGATAACAGGGGCGCTTTGGACATAATTTGCCGGGTGTGTGGGGTTTTGTGCCTGCGCACCGGCTTTGAGGTGTTCGCATCTGCGCTTGGCTTTGGGTAAACTGCGCGTCTTTTCGTCGGCTCGTCGGCTTGGTTCCTGTTTGGTTCCTGTTTGGTTCCTGCTTGGTTCCTAGTAGTCGGCTTCGTTCCTGGTTATGTCGTCAGTTCCGGTAAAAGCTCCGGCTGCTCGCACCGTTTTTTTACCTGTAATCCCTGTCTGGCTGTTATGACTCAAACCACACTCAAAATCACTGAAATTTTTTATTCGCTCCAGGGCGAAGCGCGCACCGTCGGCTTGCCGACCGTATTTGTGCGCTTGACGGGCTGCCCGCTGCGCTGCGGTTATTGTGATTCGGAGTACGCCTTTTACGGCGGCGAGCGTCTGGCGCTGGAGGACATTCTGGCGCGGGTTGCCGCCTATAACCCCAGATATGTCTGTGTTACCGGCGGTGAGCCATTGGCGCAGCGCGACTGTTTGATTCTGCTGGAAAAGCTCTGTGATGCTGGCTATGCCGTCTCCCTGGAGACCAGCGGTGCCATGCCCTTGGAAGAGGTGGATGCGCGGGTCAGCAAGGTGATGGACCTGAAAACCCCGGGCTCGGGCGAAGTGGGGCGCAATCGCTGGGAAAACCTGCCCTTGCTCGGGCGCGAGGATCAGATCAAGTTTGTCATTTGCGATCGTGCCGATTACGAGTGGGCCAGGTTCAAACTGGATGAGCACCAGTTGCAAACGCGAGTTGGCGAAGTGCTTTTTTCACCCAGCCATGGTCAGGTTAAGCCGGTTGAATTGGCGGAGTGGATACTGGCCGACAACCTGCCGGTACGCTTCCAGTTGCAGTTGCATAAGTTGCTGTGGAACGATGCGCCCGGCCATTAGTTTTGGAAGGTAGTTTTATGTCAAACAAAAAAGCCGTAGTTCTGGTATCCGGTGGTCTGGACTCCACCACCGCCCTGGCCATTGCCCGCAGTCAGGGCTACGACTGCTATACCATCAGCTTTGACTACGGCCAGCGCCATCGCGCCGAGCTGGTTGCTGCGGCCAAAACCGCCAGTGCGTTGGGCAGCCTGGAGCACAAGGTGATCAAACTGGATTTGGGTTCCATTGGCGGTTCGGCGCTTACCGACACCAGCATTGACGTGCCGGAAGAGGAAACCACGGGTATTCCCATCACCTATGTGCCGGCGCGCAATACGGTATTTCTGTCTATCGCGCTGGGGTGGGCCGAGGTGTTGGGGGCCCAGGATATTTTTATCGGGGTTAATGCCGTGGATTACTCTGGCTACCCGGATTGCCGTCCTGACTATATAGCCGCTTATGAGGTGATGGCCAATCTGGCAACCCGCAGTGGGGTTGAGGGCGAAAAACTTCGTATCCGCACCCCGCTGATCAGCTTGACCAAGGCGGAGATTATCCAGCAGGGCATGGCGCTGGGGGTGGATTACAGCTTGACTGTGTCCTGTTACCAGGCGTCTGATTCCGGTGAGGCCTGCGGCAAGTGCGACTCCTGCCGTCTGCGCAAAATCGGCTTCCAGCAGGCGGGAGTGGCCGATCCGACTCGCTATAAGGCCGCCTAGCAGCGGCTCTCAGTGCACCCCTGGGGTTTCTTTTAATTTTCAATTGTTGTTAAAAATAACAATTCGATTCATTAATAATCGAATTGTCTGAAGGGCGGTTTTTTTACAAAAAACAAATCAAAAAAGGCTTGTTTTTTCGTTTCAAAACAGTATTATACGCGCCTCGCATTTGGGTCGTTAGCTCAGTCGGTAGAGCAGTTGGCTTTTAACCAATTGGTCGCTGGTTCGAATCCAGCACGACCCACCACTTCCACCCTGGTGGGGTAAAATGCAAACCCATTCAGGGTCGTTAGCTCAGTCGGTAGAGCAGTTGGCTTTTAACCAATTGGTCGCTGGTTCGAATCCAGCACGACCCACCATATTAAAGCGATCAGCTTAAGCACAGAGGGCGCCCAGTGAGGCGCCCTTTTTGTTTTTGTGAATTTGTTTTTTGTGGATTTGTTTTTTTGCGGTTTTTTAATTTGCCGGGCGCTGCTGACACTTGTCAGCGGGCAGTCGGGGCGGCTGTGGTAAAATCACACCACTTATAAAGGGCGCTGGGCGTCCGGGTGAATGAGGCTTATCGATGACTGAACTGCTGAATGTTGCTGTGCGCGATTCGGCGCGCGACGTAGTAAAAGAGCATCTGGCTCGTCCTTGGAGTGCACCCGAGTACACCCCCGAGCAAGAGGCTGAGTACAAAGCGCGCGTCAAGGCGCTGCTCAAGCAGCACAATGGCGTGCTGGTGGCTCACTACTACACAGATCCGCTGATCCAGGCGCTGGCGGAGGAAACTGGCGGCTGCGTATCAGACTCGTTGGAAATGGCCCGCTTTGGCAAAAATCACCCCGCCGATACTTTGATAGTGGCCGGCGTCAAGTTTATGGGCGAGACAG
>CBINKF010000549.1:0-2699 GCA_966251115.1 uncultured Cellvibrio sp. | reverse complement strand
CTCCAGACCGCGAAAATAATCATTCACCGCCTCAATCAATGGCTGTTGAAAATGGGCTGGATGAGGTGCCTGAATAGTCTGTTCTAAATCGCCCTGTTTTACGTACAGGCTGCCGTCGCCAAAAAAATCGGTGCGAATACTGCCTTTGCTGCCGATGATTTCAAAGTTGTCGCGGTAGTGCTTGGCCGCTACGGCGAAATGCCAGCGCCCCTGCAGTAAAACCCCATTTTTATATTTGGCCCAAGCCAGTACGCAATCATCTGCCGCGTGTTGCTGGCGCTGGTTAAAGGCCTGGCCGCCGGCAGCCTCAACAGCGCCAAACCAATAGTGGAGTAAATCCAGTTGGTGGGGCGCTAAGTCGTGAAACAAACCGCCGCCAGCTTGCGTCGGATCTATGCGCCAATTGTCGGGTGTGTATTGCCGCTGCGGGCGGAGCAGATCGATTTGCGCCAGCAGTGGCTTGCCTATTGCACCGCTGTTAATGATTTCCAGCATTTTGACAAAGCAGGGCAGGCGGCGGCGGTAGTGGGCGACGCAGACTTTGGCCTTTGCCTGTTCGGCGGCGGCAATTAATTGCGCGCATTCAGCGGCATTGAGCGTGACGGGTTTTTCGATATAGACATGCTTGCCAGCTTTGATCGCCGCCAGAGCGTAGTGCAGATGCTGCGCTGGCGGTGTGGCTATATAGAGCGCATCGATTTGCGGATGATGCAACAGCGCTTGGGCATCATCGTAAAATTCTGCCACCTGATGGCGCGCGGCAAAGTCGCGCGCCTTATCCAGATCGCGGCGCATCACTGCTAGCAGTTGAGAACCTGGCGCCTTATAAAAACCCGGACCGCTTTTGACTTCGCACACGGCGCCTGCGCCAATAATGCCCCAGCGAATTATCTCTGCCATTTGTGTTGCCTTACACCAGGGTGATTTTGTCGGCCTCAATTAAAATTTTGCGCTGTTTGTAGAGCAGGCTCAGGGCGTTTTTGTAATTGCCTTTGCTGACACTAAAGCGCTTGTAAATTTCGTCCGGGGCGCTCTTGTCGGTGAGGTAGGAGACGCCGCCGTTGCGCTGCAAATCCGCCAGAATTTTATCGGCCAGGTCATCGCGGCTGTCGCGCCCCTGGGCCTGCAGGCTCACATCAATTTTGCGGTCGGGGCGAATATGTTTGATAAAGCCTTTAACCTTTTCGCCAAAACTTAAGGGGCGGAAGGCATCGTCGCGAAACAGCAGGCCTAGGTGGGTGTGGTTGACTACGGCTTTGTAGCCCATATCGCTTTTGCCGCAAATTAATAAATCCACTGCCTGGCCCACACGCAGGCCAGAGGCGCGCTCTTCCAAATGGCGGCTCAGGCGCGAGGACGCGGTAATGCGGTTGGTGTAGGGGTCCAGGTAAACACAGACCACATAACTGCGGCCCACTTCCATGGGTTTGTGCTGCTCGCCGTAGGGTACCAGCAAGTCTTTAAGCAGGCCCCAGTCGAGGAAGGCGCCCACGGCATTAACTTCCTTCACCTGCAAGTAGGCGCATTCGCCCACCATTACCCTGGGCTGCTCGGTGGTGGCGATAATGCAGTCGTCCGAATCCAGATAGATAAAGACTTCCAACTGATCGCCAATGCGCATCTCGTCGGTGACATAGCGTTTGGGCAGCAGGATGTTGCCGTACTTGCCGCCATCGAGAAACATCCCGAAGTCGACTTTTTTGATTAGGGTTAAGCGGTTGCGTTTGCCGATTTGTAACATGGAGCCTGGCCAAAATTTGCGGGAAAGGCGGCCAGTGTAGGCATTGATGCGCGTTAAAACCAGCGCTTTAACGCCCCACCGCTGCGAGCGGGGCTTGGCTGGGGCTGACCTAGAGGAAGGAGTCGTCGTCTGGCGTGAAGTAGCGGGTGGCGGTAATCAAATCGGGTTTGATCTTACGCGCGAGCAGTTTGTTGACATCATTGGTCACACGATTAATTAATTCTATAGGCTGGCCGCGGTCAATGGATTCCAGCAGCGCATTGCCCCAAACTGCCACGTTGCGGGTAAATATTGCCCGCTTGTCGTCCTTCTTGGCCCATTCACTGGCGATTAAAATCCCTAAATGGTCCATTTTCGCCCTGGCGTCCTGTCGCTGTTGGGTATCGGGAAGCTCTGCCAGCAACTCATCTGTCATTTTGATCCAGCCACGGCGGTAAAAAGCTGAACCCTGGTAAAAACGCAGTACCCAGGTTTCGTATTCTGCGCGGGTTTGAATGGCCTTATTGGTGGCGTCGCTGTCGTAGGCCTGCTGGAAATAGCGGTGATCTGGCAGGTTGGCTGGCCAATTGTCCTGCGCTACCTGATGGGAGCTACAGGCGGTAAAACTGAGGGTCAGGCCAAGTAAAAGGGCGCGAGTCAAGGAGTAAATACTGGGCATAGGCTTAAAATACAAAAGTCGGCTTTGAACGTATTTAAAAAATATTTTGGCGTATTTTTCTGCATTCAGTCCAGCACTTTGACCAAAAAAAGAGCTGATCGACTGAAGGGAGGCAAAGTATAAAGGCAAAAAATGCCCTTGTGGATGAAAGTTTGGTGGCAAATTGTGTTTAATAATGGACATTTTAATAAAATTAGTCCTATTATGTGCATTCAGCCTTCGGAGATCAGCCTTATGTCAGCCCAAGTTCAACCCTTACCTGCTCAGGCGGCACCTACAGCCTTAAAAGCGGTGTTGAAC
>CBINKF010000548.1:0-2699 GCA_966251115.1 uncultured Cellvibrio sp. | reverse complement strand
ATTTGCTGGAGGAAAAAATCTGAGTCTGAATCATTAGCCATGAGTAGAGCGCCTGGCACACAACAATTACAAGGCAGGATTGTAAATGAAAAGGCCGCCCTTGTGAGGCGGCCTTTTTTAACACTAACCAGCAGATTACTTGTTAGCGCGATTCTCAATCAGCTCGGTGACCACCCCCGGGTCAGCCAGGGTTGAGGTATCACCCAGGCTGTCGATTTCATTGGCGGCAATTTTGCGCAGAATGCGGCGCATGATTTTGCCCGAGCGGGTTTTGGGCAGACCGGGCGCCCACTGGATAATATCCGGCTTGGCGATAGCGCCAATTTCCTGCACACAAAGCGCGACCAGCTCTTTTTTCAGCGCGTCGCTGGGCTCTTCACCGGCCATGAGGGTGACATAGGCATAGATGCCCTGCCCTTTAATGTCGTGGGGATAACCCACCACAGCCGCCTCGGCGACCTTTTCGTGCAGCACCAGTGCAGATTCCACCTCAGCAGTGCCCATGCGGTGACCTGAGACATTGAGTACGTCATCGACGCGACCGGTAATCCAGTAGTAACCATCGGCATCGCGGCGCGCGCCATCGCCAGTGAAGTAATAGCCAGGGTAGGTGCTGTAATAGGTGTCGATACAGCGCTGGTGATCGCCAAATACCGTGCGAATCTGGCTTGGCCAGGCGGCTTTGATGCAGAGGTTGCCCTCGCCTGCGCCCTCGATTTCCTTGCCTTCGGCATCCAGCAGCACTGGCTGCACACCAAAGAAGGGGAAGGTGGCCGAACCTGGCTTAAGGTCTGTGGCGCCAGGTAGCGGAGTCAGCATATGGGCGCCGGTCTCTGTCTGCCACCAGGTATCCATAATCGGACAGCGGCTGTCGCCGATCACGCGGTAGTACCACTCCCAGGCTTCAGGATTGATAGGCTCGCCCACTGTACCCAAAACGCGCAGGCTGGCGCGGGAGGTTTTGGTGACATAGTCATTGCCGGCGCCCATAAGCGCGCGAATCGCAGTGGGCGCGGTGTAGAAAATATTCACGCCGTGCTTGTCGATAACCTGCCAGCAGCGGGAGGCGTCTGGATAAGTAGGCACACCTTCAAACATCAAGGTGGTGGCGCCATTGGTGAGCGGGCCGTAGACGATATAGCTGTGGCCAGTCACCCAACCCACATCGGCGGTACACCAATAGACATCGCCCTCGCGGTAGTCGAAGACATACTTGTGGGTCATGGCCGCCTGCAGCAGATAGCCGCCGGTGGTGTGCAGCACGCCCTTGGGCTTGCCGGTAGAGCCAGAGGTATAGAGGATAAACAGCGGATCTTCGGAGTCCATCCACTCGGGTTCACAGCTGCTGACCTGCTTTTCGACCAGGTCTTCGTACCAGAAATCGCGCGCTTCATTCCAGGCGACAGTGCCGCCGGTGCGCTTGACCACTATGCAGGTGTGCACGTCGGGGCACTGGGCCAGGGCCTTGTCGGCATTGGCTTTAAGGGGAACACGCTTACCGCCGCGCAGGCCTTCGTCAGAGGTGATAACCACCTTGCAGTCGGCGTCGAGAATACGGTCTTTCAGCGCATCGGGGGAGAAGCCGCCAAATACTACCGAGTGGATAGCGCCGATGCGGGCGCAGGCGAGCATGGCGTAGCTGGCCTCGGGAATCATCGGCATATAAATACAGACGCGGTCGCCCTTTTTAACGCCGCGCTCGCGCAGGGCATTGGCCAGGCGGCAAACCTGGTCGTGCAATTCTTGATAAGTAATAAATTGATCTTCGGATGGGTCATCCCCTTCCCAGATAATCGCGGTTTGCGCGGCGCGCGCTGGCAGGTGGCGATCTATACAGTTGACGCTGACATTCAGCTGACCACCCAGAAACCAGGCCACCTCGCCCTTGCGCAGATCGCTTTTGGTCACTTGAGTCCAGGGTTTGTGCCAACTGAGGAAATCCTTGGCCTGCTCTGCCCAGAACTGGTCCGGGTTATTGACCGACTGGTCGTACATAGCTTTGTAGCGCTCCGCATTGATCGCGGTACCGGTTTTAAAAGCTTCGGGGACTGGGTAGATGTGTACTTCAGACATAGTTTGATCTCACTGCGATTATCTAGTTATTGGTGCGGGCCACTCTATACAGGTTGGGTTTCGGATTTTTGGCACTTAGTTTTTAGCGCCTGTCGAACGACCTGAGTTCCTTTTATCGCTGATTACCTATTCTCCTGAAATCAGCACGAGAGAGCCGCACAAGGCGACCCGAAGGTGGCGACTAGCTTAGCAGCAAAGCAGCTAAAGACTCAATGACAACGTTGTCTTTGATTTGACTTTTAGCTGGAACTTTGCACGCCACAACTGGACATGGTGACCTGAAAAGCTCGTCACACAAGTCTCATTTATCATTCTTACTAAAAATTCCCACTTGAAGCACCTGCAAACTGGCATGTCCCAAGTTCGGTTTACTCCCCAACATGACACTTTATTCAACAAACTTTTCTTCTACTCTGGTCGTGGCTGTATAAAACGGACATGCATCACACAATAAACAGCAGCCACACCCAAGCTCTGGGAAGTAACTTCACCTGACCAGCCCCATCCGGCAAAGCAAGCGCATATCAGCGGGCGCTACCGGGAATCAATAATCTATAAAAATCAACTGAGGCTTTGTATGTATCAAAATGCAGACCACTGTGACACTCAAACAACAATTAACAAAC
>CBINKF010000547.1:0-2712 GCA_966251115.1 uncultured Cellvibrio sp. | reverse complement strand
CTGCCGCCACCATGTATTTAATGCCGTATTTGTCCGCCTCGGACTCATTCTCGCGGCTGTAGTGTGCCTGCCAGGCATTGGCGCCCACGCCCAGGGCGCCCACCGCCAGCACCCCGTATTCGGACTTTTTGCTCGCGGCCACGACACCGCCCAGCATTAAACCGGCGTTGATCAGAATACTCTGGGTCTGTTGCTGGGCGCCGTGGCGCGCGGCGGCGTGGGTAATTTCGTGGCCGATAACCGCGGCCAGTTGCGCCTCGTCCTGCAGGTAGGGCAGCAGGCCGCGGTTTATCGCCAGCTTGCCACCGGGCATGGCCCAGGCGTTGGGTACGTCATTGTTGAGCACCACAAATTCATAGGGCAGGTCGGGCCTATCGCTCACCGCCGCCAGCTTTTTGCCAATGGACTGCACATAAGCCGTCAGCCCCGGGTCAACCGTGTACTGGCCGCCCTGGGACTGCTGGCTGGGGCCGTAATTTTGTTCACCCTGGGCGATTTCTTCTTGCGGTGACATCAGCGACAGTTGTTTTTTACCGGTCACCGGGTTGACCACACAGGCGGTCATGGACAGCGCTAGCGCTACCAGCGCAAGCAGGCGAGAAATGTTGGTCATAGATGAATCCTTGTATGACGGGAAATGAAAACGCGAGCGGGCGTCGAGATGGGTATAATGCCACAACTTTTTTTAACCCGAGGTTAACCCATGCCCGCTTTGCAAGTAATCGAACTCTTTGCTGGAATCGGCGCCAACGGCCAGCCCATGGTGGAGCAGCTGCAGGTGCGCGAACTGGAGGACGGCAACTTGCAGCTGGTGCAATCGCCCGTCTTTGCCAAGGGTCTGGCGGCGGGCGATCTGGTCAAGATGCTGCCCCAGACGCGCGAGTTCGACCTGGTGCAGCGCAGTGGCAACCTGAGTATCCGCGTGTTCAGCAAAGGCGACATCAGCGCCCTGTCGGATGCCATCACCCCCGAGCTGGAAAAACTCGGCGGCGAGCTGGAGCGCGAAACCCCGCGCCTGCTCAGCTACGCCATACACGTCAGCTGCGGCTTTGAAGCGATTGAGGCAATACTCAACCGCCATGTCGGCCAGGACGGCAACAGCGCCTGGGTCTACGGCAATGTCTACGACCCCAACGACGGCACCACACCGCTCAACTGGTGGCTGGACATTCTTAAGCCGGAATAAGCTTGAACCCATCTTTTTTGTCGTGACTATCGAGTTAAGTAATCGCCCATGCTGCATGTAATTTCCCCGGCCAAAACCCTGGATTTTGACACCCCACCCACCACCGAGCGCCACAGCCAGCCGCGCTTTTTAGACCACTCGCAAGAGCTGATTGAGCAGCTGCGCAAGCTGAGCCCGGTGCAGGTGTCCAAATTGATGAGCATCAGCGACAAGCTGGGGGATCTGAATGCGCGCCGCTTTCTGGAGTGGCAACTGCCCTTCACCCCCTTAAACGCCAAACAGGCGGTGTTGGCGTTTAAGGGCGACGTCTATACCGGTATGGAAGCGAATACCTTCGCCCCGGCCGACCTAGACCAGGCGCAGAGCCGCCTGCGCATTCTCTCCGGCCTCTACGGGCTGCTGCGGCCGCTGGATCTGATTCAGCCCTATCGCCTGGAAATGGGCACCGGCTTTGCCAATAAACGCGGCAAAAACCTCTATCACTTTTGGGGCGACCTGATTACCGACCAGCTCAACGCCGAGCTGGCCGAGCGCAGCGATAAGCAACTGGTCAACCTGGCTTCCAACGAATACTGGGGCGCGGTCAACACCAAAAAGCTGAATGCCGAGGTGATCACCCCGGTGTTTAAAGACCGCAAAAACGGCCAGTACAAAATCATCAGCTTCTTCGCCAAAAAAGCGCGCGGCATGATGAGCGCCTATATAGTGCGCAACCGCCTGGAATATGCTGAACAGCTCAAAGACTTTGATACCGGCGGCTACGCCTACAACCCGGCCATGTCGTCCCCCAGCGAATGGGTATTTACACGCGAGGCGCCTGGAGGCTAGGCCGGCCCCCGACCTGGGGCCTGGTCGCACAATAGCCAAAACCTAGCTAGGCCCAGGCGCTGATAAACCCGCGCTGATTGCAAAATAGAGCGCCAGCTTTTAGATTCAATGCTTCGTGCCCAGGCACGCTGGGCAAGGGGTATATGCCCGGTTGTTGTATTTCCAATAATTCACAACCACGGCAATTGCTGCAGCCTTGCAAAGTTGCCCGGAGACACCTGCGGCCATGAGCTACTCCCTGTCCTTTGTCGAGCGGGTTATAGAATCCCTTAGTCATGTGGACGAGGTGAGCTACAGGCGCATTTTTAATGGTCTGGGCATCTACTACCGCAGCACCCAGTTCGCGCTTTTGATCAACGACCGCCTCTACTTTCGCGCCGACGACGACTCGCGCCCTCTCTATCGCGCCCGCGGCATGCAGCCCTTTCAACCTCACACCGCCAGCCTGGCCTCGGACTTTTATCAAATTCCCGAAGCCCTGCTCAACCAACCTGCCGAGCTGGCCCATTGGATGCGTATTGCGGTAGAGGCCTCTGCCTACAGCGATCCGGGCGAACCCGAAGTGGTCGCCTGCACTCATCAACCTCTGCGCCAGGCGCGTTAAGTCACATTCTCAGGCCATCAAACGGCACGGCGCTAGACGGGCAAAGCCCCCAATCTTCGTCTAGGCTGTAGGGATGTTTCTGTGAGGGCGGGTT
>CBINKF010000546.1:0-2717 GCA_966251115.1 uncultured Cellvibrio sp. | reverse complement strand
ACAGCAGCGCGCCGCCGAACAACATCAGCGCCGCAATCATGGAGTAAAAGGGTGCGCTGGAGGGCTTTTTCATGAAACTGGAGTCCTGAAAACGATGAAGGAGTTATAGGGGTGAAACCGGCACTCAGGATGTTGCCGGCGCTCAGGGTGTCGCCGCTGCCGAGGAGCTGCTGCTCTCTTCCGTGCGCTGGACCGGCGCGAGGTTTTTGCCGCTCACG
Source organism: uncultured Cellvibrio sp. (assembly GCA_966251115.1). Lineage (GTDB taxonomy): Bacteria > Pseudomonadota > Gammaproteobacteria > Pseudomonadales > Cellvibrionaceae > Cellvibrio. The sequence goes on along the minus strand of CBINKF010000546.1, from coordinate 2,499 downwards.
TCCACCAGCATCACATCGCGCAAAATGTTGCGGCCAATCAGCATGGGGTATTCCGAATCGCTGCGATCCGACAGAATGAACTCGCCCTTTTGGGTCATTTTGCCAATGGTAAAGCGCATTTCCACCACCGGCCGCTTATCGTTGGGCGATACAGTGGTAGTCACGTTTTGAAAGCGCAGGCGCTTGCGCTCCAGCACGTGGGGCTCTTTGGTGTCGGGGTTGTACACGGTAAACCTCACCCACTCCTCGCCATTGCGCTCAAACATCTGAATATTGCGCGCGTCCAGCACCGAGTTGGCAACACTGGTATTAATGCGCGCCGCCACCAGCATATCCAGGCCCAGCAGCAATACCTGCTCGCGCAGACCCACCACCAGTTTATCCATTACCGGTGTCTCGGCGGGCGGCAACTTGGGTGATGGCGGTGCTACCGCGGCCGCGCACACAATTCGCGTCACCGGTTTTTCAATAACCTGGGGCTTGGCCTCCAGCGCCTTTTGTTGTTCCGCCAACTGCTGCTGCAGCTGGCCGAGGCTGGTCATAATTTCACTCTGCTGCTGCGACTGCTGCTGGCTGGTTTGCTGTTGCTGGTCGCGCAGGGCCTGCAACTCCGACTGGGTTGCCTGCCATTGCTTGGTGGCACAGCCGGAGAGCAGCGACACACTGGCGGCGAGGGACATCAAAAGCAGGGAGCTGGGGCGCAACAGACGAAGCGCCGAAAAAGAAGTGTTTTCCATCAGGTAAACCAACAATCGAAAAAGGACTTGATCGCGCCAGGAGCCATAGCCCCTGCGGCGGATGCGTAAATAGCCGGGCCGCAGTCTAAATGAGTTCGGGAAAAGCCTGGGCCAATTATTTGTACATTGTAGCCAGAGCCAGACAATAACACAGCTGGGCGGCAAGGACAGGCGCAGCTATTTTTTTCTGCGCCAAACCATTTATTTTCGATAGGGATTAATGTAAGGCGACGGCAGGCGACGGAAGCGTTTGTACTCCCACTGGTATTGGGCGGGTGCGCGGCGCACGCAGGCCTCGACGCTGGCGTTGAGCCCGGCCACCGAGGTGAGTGCATCTTCGGCGTAGATATCTTCGGCCGCATCCATCACCACCATTTTAAAACCGCCCGCAACCCGCTCGGCATAGCAGGAGCAAACCGCGCAGCCGGCGCGCTGCACCAGGCCGTGCACCAGGGTCATGGTGCGCGCGGGCTGGTTGAAAAAAGGGGCAATTTCGCTGCCCGCACTTTTATCCGGCACCTGATCGGGGAGGATGCCCACTATGCCGCCCTCTTGCAGCGCCTTCACCAGCATCAACACGCCTTTGCGATTGGTGGGTGCCATACGGATATTCAGCTTGCTGCGCCCGGTTAAAATCAGCTGGTCCAGTTTAGGTAAGTGGTGCGGTTGGTACATGGCGGTAAGCTGGGCCACGCTCGCCAGATAGGGCGCCACCACTTCCCAGTTACCGTGGTGGGGCGCTAAAACCAAAACCCCCTTGCCCTGTGCCAGCTTGGCGCGCAGGATTTCATCGCCTTCTTTTGCGACTATGCGCTGATCCAGCCAGGCCCAGGATTGGCGCCATATGGCGCCCGCTTCAGCGGCTGTTTTGGCAGTTTCCTTCAGGCTTTGTTTAGCCAGTACGCGCTGCTCTTTGGGGGTTAGTTCCGGAAAGCAGTGGGCAATGTTTTTGAGCGTAGTCTGAGCGGCGCGCCCCTGCAGCCACCAGCTGAGGTTGCCAATCAGGCTGCCCAACGCGCGCAGCAACCAGAGCGGTAAGAGGCCGAGGGTTTTAAAAAGCAGGGGGAGGAAATGGTTCATAGCCGTCGCACAGGGTTAACAACCCGCGCAGCTTACCGGAAAAACACCTTTGGCCAAAACAGGAAAAGCCAGCGCGCAAAAAAATGGGGCGACCTGGGCCGCCCCAAACACTTGGTGTGTTTCACCGGGTTAAAACTGTTTACTGGACACGCACTGCGGTAAAGATGTCGGCAAAAGTGCGCTCCTTGTGGATATGGATGGGCGAGTGCAGGCGGCGGGAAATATCGCGCGAGGAGATAAGCCCGCGAATGTGGTGGGCATTGCTATCAACCACCAGCAAGTATTGTTGATGGTAATTTTCCAGGGCGGTGATCACATCATCGACACTGGCGCGCTCCAGCGCGGAGTATTCCATGGCGCGCAGCTCGCGGCGGTGATGCATTAGGTCCTGCACACTCAGCTCGTCGCGGCTGACGCGCAGCTCCAATTGTTTGAGCAGGCGATTGTGTTCGCTCAGGTCTTCCTGACCAATCACGCCAATACACTCGTGTTGGTCATCCACCACCAACTTCAGCCCGACATCTTCGGTGCGCATAACTTCAAGCGCTTCGGCAGCCTCCATATGGCCATTAATCATGGGCGGTTTGTGCTGGCGAAAATCCGTAACCAGGTTCAGGGCACTGGAGTCACCGCGGATATCGCTAAATTCTTCCGGCTGCACCAGGTGGTCGCGCTCGGCCAA
>CBINKF010000545.1:0-2743 GCA_966251115.1 uncultured Cellvibrio sp. | reverse complement strand
CCGGATCATCAGCGGCATCGCCAAAGCGCGCCATCACCTGGGTTTGCACGTCCGGGGTGATAAATACCTCTGGCAGCTGCGGTGATTTCTGTTGTGCGGCGGCAGCCATTTTCCAGGGCAAGGACAGCGGATACTGAAGGCCATTTTTATCGTCGCCGATTAAAACTTGTAATTGCTGCTGAACAGTATCGACGTACACCGACAAGCGCTCAGGCTTACTCAAAGCTGCCAGCGAAATTCGCTCCTGCAAGGCGAAAGATGTTTTACCTTTTAGAGCGTAAACCAGCAGTTCGCGCGCATCCTTATCCAGGGCCAGCAAACCATTGGGCACCAGAGCGACAGCCACTACCGATTTTTGAATATCGCCAAAGGGTTGGCGCATGGCCAATGGTTTGCGCCCGGGTGCGGCTTCCATATCGGCGTCATAAGCCCAGACGCCCACCGACTCTTCCACCACTGCCAGGGTGGAACTCTTATCGTCCACCGCACAGGCTTTGCTGCCGGGCGCTATGGGCAGACTGCGCAGCAGCTGTGCATGCAGTTGGCCACCACTATCGCGCAATAACCACTGCTGGGCGCTGCCGCGCTCGTCGATTAAGTAGAGCGATAAATTGTTAGCCGCATCCAAACTTAAGCAGAGGTTTTCCACTTTAAACCTGGGCAGTGGCAAACGCAGCAATTCGCGCACGACCTTCCCCTGAGCATCCAATTCCAACAGCAGCGGCTGCTGCTCCGGCAGCGCCAAACTTGCCGCGACCAAGTGTTTTGCCTTTTCGTCCACCAGTAAGCGCCAGTCGAGCAATTCCGCCTGCTGAGGCAGCTCGGCAATCAACTCGCCCGCGGCATTGCGCCATTGGGTCTTTTGCCCTTCACCCAATTCCAGTCGGGTCAGTTGGCCATCAATGGGAATAAGTGCAGCATAGGCCGAGGTAAAGCTGCCCGCTGTTTGCAGCTCAGCAGCCTGGGCACTTATCGCCCCCAGAATCAAACTGGCGACAACCAAATTTTTAAAAAATAATTGTTTAAAAAAATATTTCACAATTCTCTCCACTTAAAAAGTCATACTCCACTCAACTTAAAAACTCATAAAGGTCAGGCCGAGCTTGTAGGTGGAACCATACTGCTCGTACTGGGCGTTGTAGCGCGGCGAGTTCACATAGGTGTAATACACCTCGTCAGTCAGATTGAGCGCTTCAAAAGTGAGTTTGAGTCTGTCGCTGATAAAGTAGTTGAAAGTGAAATCGACAAACACCTGGCTGTCGACAGTGTTGTCATAGCGCGCATCCATTGGCTCCAGCACTTCCAGCAGGTATTCCGATTTGTAGTTGGCCGAGAGCCTCAGGCTCAGCTTATCGCCCTCGTAACCCAGCATCAGGTTAGCCGCCACATCCGATTGGCTGGGCATGGGAATATCGCGCGCGACAAATTCGCCGCGGTCGTAATCGCCAATCTCTGCGCTGGAGTCCACCCAGGTGGCGTTGGCACCCAGTAGCAGGCCACTCCAGGGCGCAGGCAGGCTGGAGAACTGTTTGGACGCCGCCAACTCCAGGCCGAGCAGTTTGGCGCTAGCGCCATTAACCCAGGTTTGCGCGTGATGAAAATCTTCGTAACCCGCCGTGCCCGCCAGGTCAGCTTGGTAGGCAAAATTTTCTATGTCCTTGTAGAACACAAAGGCGGAGAGTACACCGGCCACACCATAGTAGTGCTCAATACCCAAATCAAAATTTTGCGCTTCCAGCGGCTTTAAATCCGGGTTGCCGAATTCTGTGTCTATGTCATCGCCGTTCACTTCGGTTAAGCGACCGGGCGACAGCTGGCCAAAGCTGGGTCGCACCACCGAGTTGGTCCAGGCGGCGCGCACCTGGGTGTTGTCATTGATGGCATAGCGGATATGCAGCGCCGGTAAAAAATAATCGCGACTGTTTTCAAAACGCCGAGGGGTGATTGTTTCCGCGTCAGCGTTATATTCAAAACCCCCGGCGCTAAAATCGGTGGACTCGTAGCGCACACCGGTAAGCATTCGCCAGTCCCCAATATCGACACGGCCCATCACATAGGCAGCATTGCTGTCTTCACTCACATCAAAGTCGTTGATGCTGCTCGCCTCATCATCGATTTTGACATCGCCAGCAGCGGCCAGTACCAAGCCTTTATTGATATGGGGGCCAAAATCACCCAAAGCGTAATCCACGTCGCCATCAACAAAGGCACTCAGCGAGGTGTCGCCAATAAAATTTTTCTTCTGCACAAATTCCTGGGTGTCATTATCCTTGTCGCGCTCACTGCGTTTAAGGCCCATTTTAATTTGCGCCGGGTTGCTGCCCAGTTCCAGGTCGCGGGTTAAATCCAGTTTGAAGGTTTTGCTTTGGTCATTGGTATTGTTGCTCGCCAGCTCCACTTTTTTAAGCAGATAGGATTGCGCCTGATAAAACTCGGCTGGGGCGCTCACGCGAATTTTGTCGCTGCCGGTGTAACTCAGGTTAAAGGTTTCATCGGCAATCACCGCGCCATCCACTTCAAAGGCAGCGCTGCCAATGTGCAGCGGCTCATCTTCGCCGGATTTGCTAAAGGCCAGGCTGTAATCCAGAGTCCAGCGGTCAAAATGGGTTTTACCCCCCAGGCTACTGGAGAAGATTTTTTGGGTTTCGGTGCGCTGTTTGAGTTTGCGTGCCACCTCAACTTCTGCCTCCACACCTTGTTCCGCACCATCGCCAAATTCAATCACATTGGCCAGGCGGGTTTC
>CBINKF010000544.1:0-2757 GCA_966251115.1 uncultured Cellvibrio sp. | reverse complement strand
AGCGCGGCGAACACGTGTTACAGGCCAGTGTAAAGGGCGACTGGGCCAGCCAATTTGGCATTGATCTCTACCCCATGGAGTGGGTGGACTTTGTCCCCGCCAATTTTTTCAACTCCACCAGCCCCGACGCGGTGTTTGTGCAGCGCTACCTGGTTATGCTGCAAACCGCCGAAGGGCGCAAACTGCTCTCCGGCGATCAGTTGAAGTGGATGGCGGCGGCGGGGGAGTCTGTTGTTCAAGTTAGTGCAGATACCCTGGATGAAATTCTGTGGCGGGAGTTCAAGCTTAAACGGCCCTGATGCCTCTGCCTTGACCGGCCTTAAATAACCTGCCACTAAAAATTTGCAAAAACCGGGATTTATCCGACATGTGTAAATTCTTAGATTTTTGTCCTATTTAACCTGCAATTTTTATTTCGTACTAACCTAAATTTAGCCTCTAAAGCAAATATTTTCCTTGGGTTTTTCTTCTAATCTCTCTAGTTATCAGGTGCGCTGAAGAGCCGCTCTCGCTGTCCATTTAGCCGTTTGGCACCCACTTCCGTGCATCTGGATTCGCTTTGGCGTTACCTTTTGTAGTAATAATTAAATCACTGTTATTTAATTATTGCCTGTTGAGATGATGCGTTGCTATAGTGATTTGGCCACCCCGGTTTCAGTTGGGGCCTAATAAAAATTGCTCAGTAAACGGGTTTTTGGGAGTACATCATGAGAAACACATCGATTTTTAAACCAACGGTATTTTTCAAGCCGGCGGCTTTGGCGTTGGCAGTTGCTTCGGTCATGTCTTCGGCTATGGCTCAGGAACAAAGCACGCCGCCTGCGGCGGATAACAATGTGGAAGAAGTTACCGTAACCGGTATTCGCGCCAGTTTGATGCGCGCCCAGTCGGTAAAAATGGAGAGCACCTCCATTGTGGAGGCCCTGGCGGCAGAGGACATAGGCAAGTTGCCGGACTCCTCCATCGCGGAATCACTGGCGCGTTTACCCGGCTTGGCGGGTGAGCGTCGCGGCGGCCGCGTAAGCGGTATTTCGGTGCGCGGCTTTAAAGAAGACTTTGTCGGCACCACCCTGAACGGGCGCGAGCTGTTGGGGATAGGCGATAACCGCGGCGTTGAATACGACCTTTACCCTTCAGAGATTATGTCCGGCGCTGTGATTCACAAGTCGTCCGAGGCAACTCTAACCACCACCGGTATTGGCGGTACCGTAGATTTGCGCACGGCGCGCCCACTGGATGTGGCGCCCACCTTTACCGTTAATGCCTCATACGAATCCAATGCCCAGGGCTCGGATAACCCCGAGTTTGACAATACCGGCCACCGTTACGCGCTGGGTTTTTCACAGCGCTTTGCCGACGACACTATCGGCCTGGCGCTGGCTTACGCCTCCACCAGCTCGCCCACCAACGAGCGTAACTACACGGTTTGGGGCTATTCCAAAGACGACGCCTCAGATCGCTATGCACCCACGGGCCTGGGCATTTTTGCCATTTCCTCGGTGCTGGAGCGCGATACCACCTCGGGCGTTTTGCAGTTCCGCCCCAACGACGACCTGGATATTACGATCGATGGTTTGAACATTGATTACAGCGACTCGGGTGTTATTCGCGGCTTTATCGAGCCCTTCTCGGTGGGCAGCCTCACCGCTGGCTCAGGTCAATTCGATGCCACTGGTACCCAGGTAAACGCCAACCCGGTGTTGCGCACCGACCCCAAAGAGATCCTCGGCAGCCTGCAAACCTTCGGCGTCAACGTTAAATACAAATTCAATGATGTCTGGACCGCCACCCTGGATGCCGCCAACAGCAAATCCAGTAAAGATGACACCCGCGGCGAGAGCTACGCCGGTCTCGGTCGCTCCGGCTCGCTTACCAACGACCAACTGGGTTCGCGCACCTTTGAGATGACCCAGAAGGGCGCTTACTTCACTGGCGTTTCCGGCATGGACTTCAGCGATTTTAATGCGATTAAACTCACCGGCCCCCAGGGCTGGGGCGGTTCGCTGGCATCCCAGGCGGATGTGTTTGCCTCCAATGTGGAAAAGGCCGCAGGCGGCGGTGTTTACACCTACGAAAACGCGCAGGATGGTTTCCTTAACGTGGGCCATTTCGACGAGGACTTAACCACCGTTAAATTGGAAATTGCGCGCGAATTTGACACCAGCTTTTTAACCAAACTAACCGCTGGTGTTTACTTTAGCGATCGCAAAAAATCCAAAGTCAACGACGGCTTTTTTGCCACCTCGCCCACCTATCCCTATGGCGATGGCACGGGCGTAGTGGATGAAGTTATCCCTGAAAAATACCGCTATGGCCTGGCAGATCTCACCTGGGCCGGGTTGGGCAAAGTGGTGGCTTATGACGGTTACAAACCTTACAAAGATGGTTATTACTATCTGACATCTGCCGCCAACCTGGAGCCGGATCGCCTGGGCGACAGCTATGTGGTTAAGGAGAAGGTGCAAACCGTTTATCTGCAGGGCGATTTCAGCCAGGACATAGGCCAATTTAATGTCTTTGGTAACGCCGGTGTGCAAGTGGTCAATACCGATCAATCCTCCACCGGCTATACCGGCCTGGTGGTGCAAGGTACGCATGCCTGCGCCGCTACCATTATCCGGCCATCCGGCGCGGGGGCGGAGCTGTCCGCCTGCACTCGCCTGGTGCTGGATGCAGCTGACGGCAATCGTCCCCTGAAACAGCTCGGCGCCGAGCTCGGGGCCAAACAACCGCCACTGACCTGCCTGCTGAATCCCG
>CBINKF010000543.1:0-2757 GCA_966251115.1 uncultured Cellvibrio sp. | reverse complement strand
AAGCGCACCGCCGCAAAGGTGGCCGAGGAACTGGTGGACCGCGGCTTCGCTGCCGCTGCCATCCACGGTGACCTGGGGCAGGGCGCCCGTGAACAGGCACTGCGGGCATTCCGCAACAACAAGGTGGACGTCCTGGTGGCAACCGATGGCTGGGCTGAAGTGTCCAATGTATTGGCCACCGACCTGGCCAAGCGCTTTGAACAGGACGGCGTCAGCAGCATCGTCTACACCGACATCGCCCGCGACGGCATGATGCAGGGCGTGAATGTGCAGGCCACAGTGGCTATGGCCCAGGCCTCCAGCATCCCGGTGATTGCCTCCGGCGGCATTACCAATATGGACGATATACGCGCGCTTAAAGCCGAGGCCCATCAGGGTATTTGCGGCGCCATTACCGGTCGTGCCATCTATGAAGGCACCTTGACCATGGCCGAAGCCCAGGCCTACTGTGATGCCAATTAAGGGCGACGCAAACTAATCCGGACCTAGAACCATGGCACTCGCTAAACGTATTATTCCCTGCCTCGACGTGGACAATGGCCGCGTGGTTAAGGGCGTCAATTTTGTAGATATCCGCGACGCCGGCGACCCGGTGGAAATCGCCAAGCGCTACAACCTGGAAGGCGCCGACGAGATCACCTTTCTCGACATCACAGCCACCCACCAAGGTCGTGATACCACGGTACATACGGTAGAAAAGATCGCCGCCGAAGTGTTTATCCCGCTCACCGTGGGCGGCGGTATTCGCACCGTGGAAGATATTCGCACCATGCTCAACGCCGGTGCCGACAAGGTGGGCATCAACTCGGCGGCAGTGTTTAACCCGGACTTTGTCAAAGCCGCCTCCGACCGCTTTGGCGCCCAGTGCATAGTCGTGGCAATTGACGCTAAAAAGGTGAGCCAGGAAGGTGAGGCGCCGCGCTGGGAGATTTTCACCCACGGCGGGCGCAAACCGACCGGCATTAATGCGGTGGAGTGGGCGATCAAGATGGCGGAATATGGCGCCGGCGAGATACTGCTCACCAGTATGGATGGCGATGGCACCAAAAAAGGCTATGACCTGGGCGTGACCCGCGCTATCAGCGATGCCGTGCCTGTGCCGGTTATTGCCTCTGGCGGTGTCGGCAACCTGCAACACCTGTGCGACGGCATTACTCAGGGCCGCGCCGATGCGGTGCTGGCGGCGAGTATTTTCCACTTCCGCGAATACACTATCCCGCAGGCCAAAGCCTTTATGCGTGCGCAGGGAATTGAGGTTCGCCTTTAAATTTCAGAATGTGTCGCGGCTCCAATCGCCAAAAGAAATGGCCAAAAGAAAAGGGCGCTCAGTGAGCGCCCTTTTTACTTTTGTCTCTGCAGCGTTTATCTAAGCTGCGCGGTACTGCTTTAGCAGTTCAGAACCTTCAGGGTCTGAGGCATTGATAAAGTCGATAAACTCACCCACGCCAGTCTCGGCATCTTCGCGGCTGTCGAAGGGACCAATATCCACACCCTCGCGGGTGGTGTAGTACCAGTAGCCATCCTTCTGCACGTAGCGCGCCCTGCGCTCGGGGATATTACCTTTTTCACCTAGTCTGTGTTCGCTTGCCATTTAGTGCTCCTCGTATGAATGACAATAGGTCCTTTTGCGGCGGTGTTCACATTTCACACCCTCGAATTATAACCAGCTCTCGCAATTCATCACTAGATTTAGTTGATCTGGAATAACACAGGTTTAATAACTAAAAGCTTGATTCGTGCCCTTAGACGCCATTTGGACCAGATTTTCCGGCAGGGCAAACGGATCCCTGGGGTACCAGGCGCGGGGCCAGAGAAACTGGGGAGGCGCCGCGCAATAGCCAGAGGCCCATGGCGCTGCGGTGAGATGGCCCATAAGCGCCGACGCTGGCACCAATTGCACTCCGGCGGCGGCCAGCAGCGGCTGGATATCGGCCAGAACCTTCAGGGTGCTCGGATAGGGGTGACCAATAGCCACCGCCGAGCCCTGCAACCTGGCTTTGTGCAGGGCGAGTTCCAGCTGTGCGCGGATCTTGTCCACCTGGCGCTCATCGTCGAGGAATACATCGCGTTTGCGGCTGGGTACTCCCAGCTGTTCAGCCATATCCAGCGCGCGGGGTTTGGGGCTGGTGCGGCTATCGACAAAGTAGAGTTGGCGCGCTTTTAACTCCGCCATCACCCAGGACATAGGTTGCGCCTGCTGGGTAAGCAAGCTGCCCATGTGATTATTGAGGCCGCGCACATGGGGCACACTGGCGAGGTCGGCGCGCAACACGCCGATAAACTCGTCCTGGGTCATTCCCTGAGTGAGGCCACCCCTGCCCAGAGGCAGGTTGCGCTCGTTGCTCATGGGCGCGTGGAGCATTATCTCTTTGCCGCGCTCGTGGCCCAATTCAGCCAGCTCGGCCCCGTGGGGAGTAAAGGGCAATACCGACAGGGTGAAATTACCCGGCAGCTCGGCACTGCGCTGCCCGAGGCTGAGGTTATAGCCAATATCGTCGATGATGATAGCGAGCCGGGGACTGGCGGCCCATGCCTGATAGCTGAGCGCCAGGGTGAACAGCCACAACAGGCCGCGCATAACGGCGGGCAACGGCTTAAGGCTGCGCAGGCTGAGACTCACTGCTGGCAGGGGCTTCGGGTTGCAGGCTGATATCCGGCGCTATGGCCGGGGCCGGATCAGCTGGGTCGCTGTCCATGGCCGCGGCATCCTTAAGCGGTGACGACTGGATAAAAATATGCAGGCCTTTGAGCAGGTTG
>CBINKF010000542.1:0-2759 GCA_966251115.1 uncultured Cellvibrio sp. | reverse complement strand
AAATAAAACCCGGCGCTGGCTGTTCATTTCAAATATTTTTTAAATCACCCTGATGGCAAAAAAATAGCGATTAATCCACTGGCCCCTAGCTCGCCCCGCGCCACGGCTCCACCTCCATCCCCAAGGCTTTGGCAACCACCGGATGAACCAACTTACCCGCGTGGATATTTAACCCCTGCAAAAATCCTTGGTCCTGATCAAGTGCCGCCAACCCCACCTGTGCCAGGCGGCTGACATAGCCAAAGGTGGAGTTGGTCAACCCGCGCGTCGCCGTGCAAGCGACGGCGCTGGGGATATTGGCCACGCAGTAGTGAACCACCCCTTCCTCTATATAAGTCGGATGCTGATGGGAGGTGGGACGCGAGGTTTCAGCGCAACCGCCCTGGTCGATAGCAACATCCACCAGCACACTGCCCCGCCCCATGGCCGCCACATGCTGACGCGACAGTAACCTGGGCGCTGCATCGCCGGTATTTAGGACCGCACCGATAACCAGATCTGCTTGTTGCGCCAGCTCCGCTATGCGTCCCTGAGTGGCAAATTCTGTCACCAGGCGACCACGCCACAGCTCATCCAACTGGCGCAGACGAATCAGAGACTTATCCACCAGCGTCACCCGAGCACCCAACCCCAGGGCCATAGCCGCCGCCTGGCTGCCGACAACCCCACCGCCCAAGACCAACACCTGCGCCGGAGACACGCCGGGAACGCCCCCCAACAGCACCCCTTTTCCACCCTGGTGACTTTGTAAGTGATACGCCCCAGCCTGCACTGCCAGGCGACCGGCTATCTCTGACATGGGTGCCAGCAGCGGCAGGCGCCCACTGGCATCCACCACAGTTTCATAGGCGATGCAACTCGCCCCGGAGTCCACCAGGGCCCTGGTCATCTCCGCATCAGCCGCCAAATGCAGGTAGGTAAAAAGGATTTGCCCAGGGCGCAACATGGGATATTCCGCCGACTGGGGCTCTTTGACTTTTACAATCAGTTCGGCAAAGGCAAATACTTCCGCCGCGTCAGGCACTATCAGGGCGCCTGCTTGCTGGTATTGACTATCGCCGAAGCCCGCGCTCTGCCCGGCGGTGGATTGCACCAGTAACTGGTGCCCGCCCTGAACCAATTCTCTTACCGCCTCCGGAGTTAAGGCCACGCGATTTTCACCAGCTTTTATTTCTTTGGGTAGACCAATGCGCATATGCCATTCCCCTCTGGACAGGTGTACAGGGAGTATAGTCAAGCTCCTCCATTTGCTGCGAAAGCGACTGCGCTGGCATGACTCATGCTGAATAAAATTTGATCGCCAATTTTTAAGCGGCGATGGAGAACCCCATGAGTGAAATGAGTCGCGATTTGGAAACCTGGGTTATAGCGCCAACCCTCATAGAGCTGGGCCTGGTTGCAATACCGGAGATGTCGGCATTGGAGCAGCGGAATTTAGTGCAGCTACTGAGCGCAACTGCAGCCTGCGAATCGGCGTTGGGGCGACAGCTCTGCGCCCCGGGAGTTGGAACTTGCGCAGGCGCTCTGGGGCTAGGTCTTTACCGTATTACCCCCGAGGTTCACCAGCAGGTTTGGGACACCTATCTGATTAAATCTCCGGAACTGGCCTCGCGAGTTCGCGGCCTGGCCAGCCAACATCAGTTTTTAAAAAACCCGCACCGGGAGCTGCTAACCAACCTGGGTTATTCGAGTGCAATTGCAGCACTCATTTATTTGCGCGCCCTGGGGGATCAAGGCTTTGACACCAGCCCGCTTGAGCTGGCCCAAACCTGGAGCCGGCATTTTGAAAACGGCACCGGGCAGGTTCGACCGGTGCCTAAATTTCTTAGCAGTTACCGTTTGTGGATAGCGCCCGAGGTACAGGCGGCCTGAGCTCAGGCCATTAACCGGCCACTGCAATACCTCAGCGAATATTCATCACCGAATATCCATTACCTCCAGATATTGCACAGCCGCCTCTTGCGCGGGCGGATTCACCTGCCCCCAATCGCTCAAGCCACAGGCGTCCTCTTCCGCGCCGCTTGCGCCGGATTTATCGAGCGTTAAACCCACAAAATCAAACAGGTTTAAATCCGCCAGCTGTGAAGGCTGAACGTTGCGGATGGCGGAGAAAATGGTTTCGGTGCGCCCTGGGTACTGGCGCTCCCAGGTGTGCAGCATCTCTTTAATAACCTGGCGCTGGAGGTTCTCCTGCGAGCCGCAGAGGTTACAGGGGATAATAGGAAACCCTTTAAGTTGGGCAAACTGTTCAATGTCTTTCTCGGCGCAATATGCCAAGGGGCGAATGACGATATTGCGCTTGTCGTCAGAGAGTAATTTGGGGGGCATGGCCTTAAGCTTGCCGCCGTAAAACATATTTAAAAACAGGGTTTCAATCATGTCGTCGCGGTGATGACCTAAAGCGATTTTGGTAGCCCCTATCTCATCGGCAAATCCATAAAGGGTGCCGCGCCGCAGACGCGAACAGAGACCGCAGGTGGTTTTCCCCTCGGGCACCACCTCCTTAACAATGCTGTAGGTATCGCGCTCGATGATGTGGTAGGGAACACCAACCTTGGCCAGGTATTCAGGAAGAACATGTTCGGGAAAACCCGGCTGTTTCTGATCCATATTAACCGCCACCAGCTCAAACTTGATGGGAGCCGTTTGCTGCAAACTCATCAAAATATCCAGCATGGTATAGGAGTCCTTACCGCCGGAAAGACACACCATCACCTTGTCGCCATCCTCGATCATGTTGTAATCCACAATGGCGCTGC
>CBINKF010000541.1:0-2763 GCA_966251115.1 uncultured Cellvibrio sp. | reverse complement strand
CCAATCCATACATCGCTATTGGTCTGCATAAACTGCAGCATATTGGTTACCGCCTGGTTGCAGGTAGCGTTATCGCCGCCGGCAAATTCGCCCAGCAAGGCGCGCTTGTGGTTGGTGTAAAGCCAGTTGGTAAATTCAGTCAAACGTTCGACACCAACACTGCTGCTTACACAGTTCATCGAAGTGCCCGAGCCGTCGCTATCCAGATACTGGTGTACTTCAAAGGCGAAGTTGTTGCCCGGGTCCTGAATGCTGAGCATAGCAGTGGCGTTGGGTGTGCCGTACCAGCTTTGGTTCCATGTGAAGGCACCGGTCCAGGCGTTACCAGGCACCAGAATCAGGTTAGTTGCACCGGTTGCGCGAACAGCGGCTATAGCATCGTTGGCAGCACTGGCCCATTGCTCGGTGGGCATAGTGTTGGGCTCGTTCATCAATCCAATAATCACGTGGTTGTTGGTTTTATATTTTTGCGCTAAACGCGACCAGAAATCTGCCAGGGCAGAGTTGGGCACTGCGCTGGAACCTACCAATTGGCCGTTGTAGCGCGCGTAGTTATGCGGATCGAGTATCACATAAACTCCCTTGGCTGTGGCAGCGCTGACAAAGGTATCCAGGCGCGACAATTCCGTTGCATCAAAAGCGGCATTCAAGCTGCGCTGCAAACGCTCCCAGCGGAAGGGCAGGCGCACAGTGTTCATGTGCTTGCTTTGGAAGTAATCCACTTCGGATTGATTGGGGTAGATGTAATCCGTCTCGTAAATTCCCGGCAAATTAGTTTCACCAAAGTCAGCACCCGCCAAACTTACACCGCGATAGGCGATGCCCGCAATTGAGCTTGCAGTGGACGACGAACTGGCCGCACTGGATGGACTGCTAGAGCTTGTCGAACTGGCACAGGCTGGGTTGCCTGATGAAGCTGGATTGGTTAGCAGCCTGAGGCTTGCTGTATCAGTTGCGCCGCTTGGGTCCTTAACAGTTACGCTATAGGTTGAATAAATATCAAAGCAGTTGTCATACACAACCGAAATCAACACTGTGTGAGTTGCAGCACTTCCGAAAGTCGCGCCACCATCCCAGGAGTAGGTGAGTGGATCACCGTCTGGGTCAGTCGAGCCGCTGGCATTAAGGACAAGCGTCGAACCGCTGGCGGAGCTACTGCTGGAGCCTGAATTGACCAGAACTGCAACAGGTGGATGATTAGTATTTGTGGAGCCCACTATTCCATAAGGTGATGGCTGCGCCGAGCAGGTTGATGGTGCAATACAGCTCTGCTGATTCTCCCAGCCCCATCCGCTTGGTGTTGTAGTGCACAGTGGATAGAGCGTGCCGTACCAGTTGCATTGCTGACCTGTCGCAATTTGGCTGGACGAGCTGGAACTAAGTACCGAACTGCTGGAACTGGATGAACTGCTTGAACTCGATGAAGAGCTGCTCGAACTTGATGAAGAGGACGAGCTGCTCGAACTTGAAGGCTGACTGGACGAGGTACCACTGCAAAGGCTTCCCGCTAAGCTGGGAACTTCCGCAGCGCCGCCATTTTTATCACCCTGAAAACCAAACTCAACGGATTGGCCCGGCTGAATACTGGCATTCCAGCTGAGTGGCGTTGCACTGTAAGGGTTGCTGCCAGTTACGTTGGCGTTCCAGCTGCTGGTGATGCGATTGGCCCCCAGGTATTGCCAGCTGAGACTCCAACTGCTGACAGCGGCGCTGGTGTTATTGGTAACGCGAATGGCGCCGGTAAAGCCGCTGTTCCACTCGTTGCTGATGACATAACTGCAACTGGCCTGGGCGCCTTGTGCAAGTAAACCCGCCAGCGCCCCTACGCCTATGAATTGCCAAAATAATTTTGCTTTGCGCAAAAACCTGGGTTGAGCATTGTGAATAATCGTCATGGTTTTTTTACCCTGTTATTGTTAAAAAATTAACCAGCGCCCTGACGAACTGGTGTCGTTCGGGCGCTGGCGGCTTCGCACATACTTGTGCAGAAGTAGGGCTCGCTATTGGCAAACGCTGCCGCTTACACTGGGTGTTTGCGCGCTGGAGGATGAACCTTTATTGCCCTGTAGGCCAAACTCTACGGTTTGTCCCGGTTGAATCACCGAGTTCCAGCTAAGACCTGTTGCAGAGTAGGGGTTGGTTCCACTTAAATTTGCATTCCAGCTGCTGGTAACCAGGGTTCCATCGCTATAACTCCAGTTGACATTCCAACCATTAATCGCGCTGGCGCCATTGTTGGTAATGCGAATCGCGGCGGTAAAGCCATTATTCCATTCATTGGTAACCACATAGGCGCAATTGCCTGTTGTTGCACTGGAGGAAGACGCGGCGGACGTGCTGGACGATGAACTCACACCTGTGCTGGACGATGAGCTTGAAGAAATGCTTGAGCTGCTTAGCGATGAACTGCTGGAAGAACTTAAGGATGAGGCAGACGAGCTGCTGTTGCCACAACCAATAGGCTTGGTGGACACCACAATATCATCCATCCACACATCGGCTGTGTTGTTGCTGAAGCTTTGGAAGCCAAACATCACGTAATTAAATTTATCGCTCAGCCAATCTGCACCCAGGGCACCGTTATTCCAATCGGCGCCCGAGGTAATGGAGTGCACCAGGTTGCCGTTAACCCAGAAGTAAAGTTGATCGTAAGCGGTATCGGCATACATGGCGGTTTCCACGCAATACCAGGTGTCTGGATTAAGTTGGGTTCCGCTGTACCACTTATCCATGGTGGGTGCGATATTGTCACTGGGGACTTCG
>CBINKF010000540.1:0-2774 GCA_966251115.1 uncultured Cellvibrio sp. | reverse complement strand
ATATCCGTAGGTGCGGGGGTATCCTTGCTTGGGCTGAAGGGTACGATTTTGATAATGGCTCCAAGCGCCGGGTGATCCAGATAATGAACCTCGCGGCTGCGCATGTCGCGCTCCTGTTTCATCAGCAAAATTCTACTGGGTACAAAAGCTGGCGCATCCTCCTCCATGGGGGGCAGGCTCATCAACCCGTCGCGGGTGGCTGTGCTCGCGGCAAAGGGTTCACCTTCAAGATTGGCTGTTAGCGGTTCACTGACAGTGGTTGCTAGCGGCTGCAGGTTGGGGTGTGCGGGTAATTCGGGCCAATTGATCGAAGTGCTATCTGCTGCATCGGGGGTTGGCACAAGCTGAGCGGGGGCGAAATCTGTGTACCAAAGGTTGGTGGCTATTTTCAGGTAGGTGGCGACGCTCAGGTTTATGCTGCCCTCCAATTGGTAGTGCTGGCCAAAGCGCTGACCGCCCAAAATCAAAAGATTTTTTGCCGCTTTGCGGTTGCTGATTATCTGGCGCCACGCCTGATGGAAAAGTACTTGGTAGTTGGGGTTTTGGGTGAGGCGCCGGGCTTGGTCGGCCAGCATGTATTCGCTGGCGGGCAGTTGCCAATAGGGCTCGTGGGCAAAGTCTGGTTGGGGTAGGGGCGGTTCGCTGGCAGGTGCGCCATTAGCCTGCTCATTAGGAGTTGATGGCAAGCTGGTGGCATCGGGGCCTTTTGTTGTTTCCGCTGCTACTGGCGGCGCGTTGGGATCTTTGAGTTCCACCCAGTTGTCGGGGTAGCGCAGTTTGATGTCTTTGGGCCAGGTTTCCTGGGTTGTGGGATTATTGCGGACAAAGATAATCATCTCCACTTGATACCAGCCTTCATGATTAGCTTTGGCCAATGCCGGATGGCTGAAGCTGGTTAACAGGGCGAAGGGAATCAGTAGCTGCTGTAACCTGGGACGAAATAATCGCATGAGTTATTCCTGACAAGTTTGGTCAAATAAAGGCCAATTTACTGGCTCAATTTAGGTATTGGGCTGGAGGCTCAACTTAGGTTTTGGGTTGAAGGCTCAACTTAGGATTTGAGTTGAAGATAGTCCAGTAAATCGTTCACGCATTGCAAACGTTTTTCGCTGGATTCCAGATCCAGGGAAAACTTAAGCCGATTGGCCCCTTCCAGTTTATAAATCCGCGGTTGGCTTTGTACCAGCTTGACAATGCCGAGCGGGTCTACTTTGGTATCACCGGAAAATTCGACAAGGCCACCGCGTGCATTAGCTTCCAGCTTGGTAATACCCAACTGGTCGGCGGCAATTTTAATCTGGGTGACGCGAAACAGGTTTTTGGTTTGCTCTGGCAGCAGGCCAAAGCGGTCGATCATTTCCACCTGTAAGTCGCGCAGCGCGTCGGCACTCTCGGCGTTGGCCAGACGTTTGTACATCACCAAACGGGTGTGGACATCGGGTAAATAATCCGCAGGAATGAGGGCGGGCAGACGTAAATTAATGTCGATGCTTTCTTTTAATGCCTGCTCAATGTCGGCCTGTTTACCCTGGCGGATGGCTTTAACGGCGCGATCAAGCATGTCCATGTACAGCGAGAAGCCAATAGTTTGGATTTGCCCACTTTGCTCTTCGCCCAGTAATTCCCCTGCACCGCGTATTTCCATATCGTAAGTGGCCAGGGTAAAACCCGCTCCTAAGTCCTCGGCGGCGCTAATAGCTTCCAGACGTTTTTCGGCGTCGTCAGTCATGGAACGACGATCTGGTGTTAGCAAGTAAGCGTAGGCTTGGTGATGTGAGCGACCCACGCGGCCGCGCAGCTGGTGTAATTGCGCCAGTCCAAATTTGTCGGCGCGATTAATAATAATGGTGTTGGCGCTGGGTATATCGATACCGGTTTCGATAATGGTGGTGCACACCATGATATTGAAACGCTTGTGGTAAAAGTCCGACATCACCCGCTCCAGGTCGCGTTCGCGCATTTGACCGTGACCCACGGCAATGCGCGCCTCGGGAATCAACGCCTGTAAATCGCGCGCGGTTTTTTCAATGGTGTCCACTTCGTTGTGCAGGTAGTAAACCTGGCCGCCGCGCAAAATCTCGCGCAGTATTGCCTCTTTGATGGTGGCTTCATCGTACTGGCGCACAAAGGTTTTTACCGAGAGGCGGCGCGCCGGCGGTGTGGCGATAATCGATAAATCGCGAATGCCCGCCATAGACATATTGAGCGTGCGCGGAATCGGCGTGGCGGTGAGGGTGAGAATATCTATTTCGGCGCGCAGCGATTTGATCTGCTCTTTTTGACGCACGCCAAAGCGATGCTCCTCGTCGATAATCAGCAAGCCCAGGTTTTTAAATTTAATATCGGGTGAGAGCAGCTTGTGGGTGCCCACCACTATATCCACCTTGCCATCTGCAATGCGCTCGACCACCGAGTTGACTTCCTTGGTGGTGCGAAAGCGCGACAGGACCTCCACCGTAATCGGCCAATCGGCAAAGCGATCTTTTAGGGATTCGTAATGTTGCTGGGCGAGCAGCGTGGTCGGGGCGAGTATCGCCACCTGCTTGCCGGCGTGGCTGGCGACAAAGGCGGCACGCATGGCGACTTCGGTTTTGCCAAAGCCCACATCGCCGCACACCAGGCGATCCATAGGCTTGGGTGAGAGCATGTCGCTAATCACAGACTCAATGGCGCGCTGCTGGTCGGGCGTTTCCTCAAACGGGAAGCTGGCGGCAAAGGCTTCATAGGCTGTTTGCGGGTCGGGGAAGGCAAAACCTTTGCGCGCGGCGCGGCGG
>CBINKF010000539.1:0-2783 GCA_966251115.1 uncultured Cellvibrio sp. | reverse complement strand
TTCTAATTCTCGCCAGCGTTACTCGAGCCTGTCATGACCCCGATTCCCAGCGCCTAACTCAGCAGCTATATGTATCAACTGCTCGATGCTTTTTGTGTGGTGGATAATCAATGCCATTAACTATACGTAAGCCCCCGCTTTGAACGCATATTTGGCTATAGCCCCAATGAGGTACTGGGGCGCCCTATGATCGAGCTGGTGCACCCCGACGACCGCACCAAAACCCTGGAGACAGCGGCACGCATCAGCGCCGGACAACCGGCGTTCAATTTCGAAAATCGCTACCTGCGCAAAGATGGCAACATAGTCCACATCCTCTGGTCGGCGCGCTGGTCAAACGACGAAAAATGTCGTATCGCCGTGGCTCGCGATATTACCGAACGCAAAAACGCCGAGCAGTTGCAACAGGCGATTTTTCATATCTCTGCCGCCACTCAACAGGTGGCCGACCTCAAGTTTTTTTACCAGGAAATATTACAGACCCTGGCGAAACTTATACCGGCCGAAAATATGCTGGTCGCCTTAACCGGCACAGCACAACTGCAAATGGAATTTGTCGGCCCGGAAACCAACCTGGCGCAGGATAAAAGTGACCAGCTTAGATCCTGGTGCCAAACCATTATCGACAGTGGCCAAAACCTGAAGTTAAGCAGCGAGTTTCCGCCCAAGCGCCAACTCAATGTGATTGGCGTCCCCCTGCGCCAGAACAAAGAAACCCTGGGGGCGATTTGTATTTTTCAACGCACTCCCAATTTGCCTTACAGCGACACGGATTTAGAGCTGCTGCAATTTGCCTCCACGCAAATTGCCAGCGCCATAGGTCGCCACCAACTCATGGCGCGCCTGCAATACCTGGCGCTTTACGATCAACTCACCGGCCTGCCCAAACGCGAGTTGTTTTACGACCGCATTTATTCAGCGCTGCATCGCGCCGAGCGCGATAGAACTCGCGTGGGTGTCATCTACCTGGATTTAAATCGCTTTAAAGAAGTTAACGACACCCACGGCCACAGCTATGGCGATTTGCTGCTGGAACAGGTGGCGCGCCGCCTTGAATCCAGCCTGCGCAAAGGCGATACAGTTGCGCGTTTTGGCGGCGATGAATTTGTGGTACTGCTGGAACAGGTGCAAACACCTGACGACACCCAGGGCGTGGCTGATAAAATTTTTAACCTGCTCAGCCAACCGTTTGATTTGTTGGGGATACGCGTGGAAATATCACCGAGTATTGGCCAGGCCCACTACCCCGAAGACGGCGCCAACGCCCAAAGCCTGATTCACAGCGCCGATCTGGCGATGTATGCGCGCAAGCAAAGGCGCTAGCGGCAAATAGATTTACTCGCGGCCTGATAAAAATTGCAGTTATTCCTTGAAACCGCCTGCAAGACGGAAAATAAGAAAATGAACAGAGGGAATAGAGACTAGCCTCCGTTGATGACCGGAGGCTAGTGGAAGACGGGAGCTAGAGACGTATACCGGCAGAAAACCTAGGGTTTACCCCAGGCATTTTGCAAAGCTTCGGGTTTAATCAAACTGCCGTCCTGCAATTGATTCGCCTGCACCTTGCCACTCAAGCCTGAGCCCAAGCTGACACCGGGACACGCGTTCTTATCGCGGTAGTAGAGCGCCGCTGCCAAGCGCGCCTCGCTTTCATCGCCCAGCGCGTGATTAAAGTCATCCCCCAGAGAGCAGCCGAGGATATGGGTTTTGCTGTCGTCACTCGCGCTGGGAATAAAGCCATCGCTAAAGTCACCAAAATTCTGCGCGTTCACACCGCGGAATTGAATGGAAAAATAGGTAGTGCCGCAATTGGGCTCGGGATAAAAGCCATAGGGTTTGCCGCAGGTGGTGCGGCCAATTTGAATCACCTGCACACCTACGCCGCGCAAACCATTTATTAAGGCTTCACTGGCCGAACAGGTATCCCCACTGGTTAGCACAAATACCCGCGCCAGGTTCAATTCTGGCAGGGCCGTACCATAACTCATGCTAAAACCCAGGGCGATATTATAAAACGGGTCCGGATTTAGGGTTTGGCCGGTAATTGGATCTTTGGTTGGATACTTGTCATTAAATTGCAGCTGTTCAAATACCTGACCCTGGGTGCGCGCACTACCGGCAATCATATAGGCCAGCTCGCTGGCGATGGCAAGGTAGCCGCCGCCGTTGTAGCGAATATCGAGCACCAGGTCGCTAATGGATTCACCTTGCAGTTGGCTAACAGCATCCACCAAGCCTTTTTCGGCGGTGGCAATGTGATCATTAAACGTGAGGTAGCCCACCTTGCCGCTGTCGGTTTGAATCACTTTGACATTTTGCACAGGTACGGTAGTAACGCTGGCCGATTGCAGGGTAATTTCACGCGAACTGGAGGCGCCGGGCTCCATAATTTCAAACACATGGGCCTCACCTACGGCAGATGGGAAAAGGCCACTATTAAGCGTATCTCCCCCGTCGCTACTGCCGTCATTCACCAAATCTACGCCGTCCACCTTAAGAATTTTGGCCCCGCGCGGGATATTGGCCAAGGCGGCGGGTGAATCGGGTTGTGTGTAGGCCACACGCAATTCCCGCGGTGGCGTATTGGCAATAAACGAAAACTCCATGCCATAGCCATAGACCACACCCGAGCCCGACAGCGACTCCCAATCGTCCGTGTTATAGGTGAAGTGAAATTTATCCTTATCGGCCCCGGTACCGGTTTTAGCCGTGGTTTTTAGCAGCGCAAAATAATTTAGCGGATCGGAATAACTAGCGGGGTTGCGATCGACAATTTCGTTGTA
>CBINKF010000538.1:0-2785 GCA_966251115.1 uncultured Cellvibrio sp. | reverse complement strand
GGGATAATTAAATAGTGACAGTCGAGCGCCTTGTAAAAGGCTACAGTTTTAGCAAAATTTTCTGCTGATAATTTTTCAAAGGGGACATGGGCGCCCGAGGCTTTTAGCCCCAGGGATTTCAAATATTTTTTAAGGCCTTTGGGGTCGTTTTCGTAAGGGCCAAAAATACCGGCAAACTCAACGCCTTGAAAACCCATATCTGCCAGGCGCTTGAGCGTGCCTTTAAAATCGGCACTCAGCGCATCTTTAACCGACCAGAGTTGCACGCTTAACTGCGGTTGCGTGGGTGCCGTGGCTGCAAAAACGGTTGCTGAAAATCCAGCGGTTGCGCCTAACATCATTGTGGCTAATACAGCGGCTTTAAATTTTTTATGGTTCATAGTGAGTGGTTTCCGCGTTTGTTAATTAAAGTTTTCCCTGTTTAATTTGCTCTGCCGCAAAATTTGCAGCCCTTGCACTTATGGCCATATAGGTGAGCGAAGGGTTTTGCCAGCCGCTGGAGGCCATGCAGGCGCCATCGGCAACAAACAGGTTGGGTACATCGTGGCATTGGTTGTTGCCATTAAGTACCGAGGTTTTCGGATCGCGCCCCATGCGCGCTGTGCCCATTTCGTGAATCGCTAAACCCGGCTCCCAGGAGTTGGGCGCACTTATGTATTTGCTAACGTCTTTTACACCTATGTCATCCAAAATTTCGGCGGCGGTATCGGCAATGTCATGGAACATTTTCCAATCGTTGTCGGTTAGCTCACAGTCAATATGCAATTGCGGCATGCCCCATTTGTCCTTGAGTGTAGGGTGCAGGCTCACCTGGTTTTCGTAGCGCGGCAGCATTTCGCCCGAGCCGGATAAGCCGAAGTGCCAGTCGCCGGCATTGCGAATAGCATTTTTCAAATCGGCGCCAAAGCCGTCCTTCCAGCTGAAAGAACCCCAGCCGTCGCGATAGGCGCCGCCCATAAAAAAGTAACCGCGCAAAAATTTACTATCGCGCTTTTTTGCATCCAGATTGCGGAAGCGCGGCATAATCACCCCGGTGGGGCGACGACCGGAATAGTAATCCTCGTGGAAACCTTCGACCCGTCCGCCCGCACCTGCGCCGTAGAGGTGGTCCATTAAATAATGGCCCAGCGCGCCAGAGGAGTTGGCGATACCGGTGGGGAAGCTCTCGCTCACCGAATTGAGCATAATTTGCGTAGTGCCCAGGGTGGAGGCGCAGAGGAACACCACCTTGGCAAAATACTCGCGCGTCTCCATGGTGTTGGCATCTATTACGCGAATGCCGGTGGCGCGATTGGTTTTGGGGTCGTAAATCACGCTGTGTACTATGGAGTCGGTGGCGATGGTCAAATTGCCAGTTTTAAGTGCGGCCGGCAGGGTTGAGCTTTGGGTGGAAAAGTAGGCGCCAAAGGAGCAGCCCTTTTGGCACTCGTTGCGCGCCTGGCACTGCATGCGCCCCTGCTGCAAATGGTGTTGCGCCGGCACCGATAAATGCGCGGTGCGGCCGATAATAAGTTTGCGATCGCTCCACTTGCCCTCGATGCGCTTTTTCATCTCCCGCTCCACCGCATTCATTTCAAAGGGCGGTAAAAATTTACTGTCGGGCAATTGCGGAATATTTTCAACCGAGCCGCTGATGCCCGCGTGGGTTTCCACATGATCGTACCAGGGCGATAAATCGGCGTAGCGAATTGGCCAGTCCACACCGTGGCCATCGGCGGCGTTGGCTTCAAAATCCAGGTCGCTTAAGCGGTAGGATTGGCGGTGCCAAATCAGCGACTTGCCGCCTAACTGATTGCCGCGAATCCAGCTAAAAGGTTTACCCTTGGGCGTGGAGTAGGGCAGCTCCTTATCGTTGCCAAAAAAGTTTTTGGTGGCGTCGTTAAAGGCGTAGCAGCGGCGCTGTACAGTATAGTTTTCGTCGACAACCTGCTTTTCAACTTGGCCGCGAAAGGGCATCTGCCAGGGCGGAATGCCCTCGCCGATATAATCCTTGCGGTGCTCCACCATGCGGCCGCGCTCTACCATGAGCGTCTTCAGGCCTTTTTCGCAGAGTTCTTTCGCGGCCCAGCCGCCGGAGATACCCGAGCCGACCACTATGGCATCGTAAACAGTGGCGGAGGTGGCGATATAAATATTTTTATCGGTCATTGCAAAGCTCTCATTATTCTTCAAACGTGTATTTCAATCGCGCTTAGAGCAGTGACCAGGCGCGGCCAATTTGGCTGAATTTAAAATGGCCCTTGTAGCCGCCGGGCACCGGCAAAAATGCCAGCTCTTTAGTCGCCCCTATCTCCGAGGTGTAGTAGCCAAACACCACCAGGGATTTCAGTTGTTTGAAATAATTGCGATCGTCTTTGGTAAAGGGCTTTTGCGCTGCCTCCATTTGCGTTAGCAAGGCTACTTGCTGCTCCTGGGGTGCGCTTAAAAAGTCTTTACCGAGCAGTTTTTGGCTAAGCCCTGCCAGGCGATCCAAACCGTCCAGATGCATTTTTTGATCCTGCGGGCTAAAGCAATAAACCAATTGATGGTTGATAAAATCATGCACGCCCGCGGCTATGGCACCGGGGGTGTCGGTGGTGGGAATGATCAGTTCTCCCAGCTGTTTGAGTAGCGCCAATTGCGCTGGCGACAGCAGGCTTTTGCTGGCGCGGCTCATATCGCGCGGGTTGCTGAAACTGGCGGCCAGAGCCCCCAGGCTGGTGGCGGACAAGGCCAGACCGCACATAAGCGCCAGCTGCTTGATTGCAGCGCGCCGGTTAATGCCTGGAGGCAATTCGGATACCTG
>CBINKF010000537.1:0-2787 GCA_966251115.1 uncultured Cellvibrio sp. | reverse complement strand
CGCCCGAAATTAAACCCCAAATCATAGGCAATTAAATTCTGAGTGCTGAATTTATAGGGTGGGGGCTAAATATGGGTGATGATCCAGCGAAAGCATTGCGTCTGCCAGTTGTGGATATGGCTGCTGGCGCCCATGGTAAAACCTATAACAAATGCCTCATCCTGATTGCGCAAGCCGCGACCCAGCAAAACGTGGATGGCGTCGTGGCGCTCTAGATTAATGGCGCCGGGGAAGGCAATTTGGCTCGCGGGGTTTTCAAATAACCGCACTATCCAGGGTATATCCTCGGCCTTGGCAGCGGGCAGGGTGTCTATGACTTGTTGCAGCTCCCGTTCACCGTTGTGCAGGCCCGGGTTCCACTCGTACCACCTAAGCTCCGGCTGGGGTGTTGCCAGGCTGTTCATATGCACCTCACTTGATTATCCGTGTAGGGATAAGTCAGGAACTTTTGCCTTCCTTGTGGGAAGTTGTTTCCAGGTTAGCAGTGAGCAGCTGGATATTGCCACCCACGGCCGCGACAAAATTGCTGATGGTTTTTTCGCGCACAAAGCGCAGTAAATAATGAGGGCCGCCCGCTTTGGGGCCTGTGCCCGAGAGACCGCAGCCGCCAAAGGGCTGCACGCCCACCACGGCGCCAATCATGTTTCTGTTGATATAAACGTTGCCGACATTAATTTGCTGTGCGATTTTTTGTGCGAGGCTTTGGTTGCGGCTGTGAATGCCAAGGGTGAGGCCGTAACCCAGGGCATTAATATCGGCGATGATTTTATCCAGCTGTTGAATATCAAATCGCACCAAATGGCAGATGGGGCCGAAGTGCTCCTCATGCACATCAGCAATGCTGTTAACTTCCACCAAGCTGGGTGCGACAAAGCTTCCGGCGCTTTCAGCAGGCGCAGACGCCTGCGCTAAAAGTCTGCCCGCTTGGTTATGGTTCTCCAGATACGCTTGAAGTTTTTGTGCCTCGCGACTGTCGATGACGGGGCCTATATCCACGCTCAAATCCCGTGTGTCGCCCAGACGCAAGCAAGCCATGGCGCCGCGCATCAAATCAATCACCTTGTCGGCAATTTCCTGCTGCACATAAAGCACCCGCAGTGCCGAGCAGCGTTGGCCGGCACTGCCAAAGGCGGAGCGGATAACATCTTTCACCAACTGTTCCGGCAGGCAAGTGGAGTCGGCAATCATGGCATTCTGGCCGCCAGTTTCGGCAATCAGGCTGGCGATACTCGAGTCGCGCGCAGCCAGGGCGCGGTTAATCGCCCAGGCGCTTTGGGTGGAGCCGGTAAAGGCTATGCCCTCAATGCGTATATCACCGGTAAGCACGGTGCTGAGTTCGCTTGAGTTGCCCGGAACCAGTTGAATTGCCTGTGGTGGAAATCCCGCCTGATGCATTAACTGCACGGCGCGCCAGGCAACCAGGCTGGTTTGTCGCGCCGGTTTGGCGAGCACGCAATTGCCCGTCACCAAGGCGGCGATAATCTGGCCAGTAAAGATCGCCAAGGGGAAATTCCAGGGGGAGATGCAGGCAAAAATCCCTCGCGCCTCCAATTGCAATTGGTTGTGTTCACCGGTTGGTCCGGTGAGTACCTGGGGCGAGAGAAGCTGTCGCGCCTGCTGCGCGTAATAGCGGCAAAAATCTACCGCCTCGCGAATTTCATCCAGGGCATCTACCAGGGTTTTACCCGCTTCGCGGATTAACAGCGCGGCCAGCTCTGCGCGCGTCTGTTCCAGCAGCTCCGCAAACGTCTCGGCGTATTGTGCGCGGGTTGCCACCGGGCTGTGGCGCCACTGAAGTTGAAAGGATTGGGCAGCGGTTATAGCCGCCGCTGCATCTGCCGCGCTTGCCGGCACCAGGCTGCCAATATGTTCGCGGGCGTCGCTCGGGTTAAAGCAATTTACTGGCGAGTTACCCGCATGCAGACCTGCAATCAGCGCCTGGGCATGCCATTCGCGCGAGAAGAAATAGGGGCGAAGTTGTTCGAGAATAGCCTCCCTCTCGCGCGCAATAGACAGGTTGATACCGGAGGAGTTATCCCTTGGGCAGCTGCTGGTTTTATAAATACTTCCGGGGTCGGGAATAACTGCCTGTGGGTGATGCGGATGGCTGAGGGGATGAGTCGCCAGCGCCTGCAGATCCACATGGGCGCGGTTGAGTTGATTAACGAAAGAGTTGTTGGCGCCGTTTTCCAGCAATCGACGCACCAGATAAGGCAGCAGCTCGGCGTAGGCACCTACGGGGGCGTAAATGCGGCAACTGGTTTGTGGCTGCTCCTTGAGCAGTTGGCGATAGAGGGATTCGCCCATACCCTGCAGACGTTGAAATTCCAGGTCGCGCCCCTCTGCCAAATACAGCAGGCTGCAAATCGTGGAGGCGTTGTGGGTGGCAAATTGTGGGTGCAGATTTTGAGCCTGTAAGAGAAATTTGGCACAGGCGAGATAGGCAATATCAGTTGCATTTTTATTGGTATATACCGGGTAGCCCGCCAGGCCGGCGCGTTGCGCCCAGTGGATCTCCGAATCCCAGTAGGCGCCTTTAACCAGGCGCACCCTGAGTTTGATGTCCAGCTCAGCGGCCAGTTGATTTAAGTATCCAAGTACCGGCAGGGCGCGTTTGGAGTATGCCTGCACCGCCAACCCTAAATCCGACCAACCGTATAAAGAGGGATGACGCAGGCAGGCTTCGATGAGTTTGAGTGACAATTCAAGTCGGTCTGACTCTTCGGCATCTATGGTGAGCGGAATATGGTCGCCCCGTGCCGCCTGGGCCAGGTGGATTAAATACCC
>CBINKF010000536.1:0-2792 GCA_966251115.1 uncultured Cellvibrio sp. | reverse complement strand
GCATCAGTCTAGTCCTGCTTTAGTCTAATTCCACATCAGTCTAGTCCTACTTCAGCCTAGCCCCCGCTGCGCGGGAGCGGAAAGACGGAAAGGGCATAACTGGCTGCTGGTTATGTCCTGGTTTACTCGATCAAAACACTTTGATAGCTATCCAGCTCGGCGGGGTCTACCTCTGGCCAACCGGCGGCGTCCCAGCGGATATTGAGGATTTTGGCCTTTTGCAAATAGTGGTCGGCGGTCTCATAGGCGTGCAGCACTAAATAATCCTTGCCGTCCCAGGTGTAGGCCGAGTTGTGGCCCAGACCCTGCCAGCGTTTATTGCCTTTAAGCAGCAGGCTGCCGCCGCCCTCGGCCATATCCTGTCCCGCCTTATCCAGATAGGGTCCGGTGACGTTTTTGGAGCGGCCCACCACCAGGTGATAAGTGGATTTGGGGCCTTTGCAGCAGAGCCCCCAGGAGGCGAATAGATAGTAGTAGTCGCCCTTGCGGAAAATAAACGGCGCCTCAATTTCACCTGGGCCAGCATCGGCATCCGCCGTGCCTGTACCCCGCTCGCGCTTGGCGATGCTGTGCCACTCCTGAGGTTCGGCCGGTTTGCTCCAGGCGTCATTGAGCTTGAATATTTTCAATCCGCCCCAGAAGGAGCCAAAGCTCATCCAGGCCTGACCTTTGTCGTCCTCAATCACCGCTGGGTCTATGGCATTCCACATGTCGCGGTTAGGGACGGACTCAATCACTATGCCCTGGTCCTCCCAGGCGTAGTTGGGGGATTTTGGGTCCAGGGTTTTATTGATCGTCAGGCCAATGGCCGAGGTGTTTTTACCAAAGGCCGATACCGAGTAATAGAGGTAAAACCTGCCCTGGTGAAAGTGGATATCCGGCGCCCACAGGTGGCCGGTAAAGCCGGGGGCGACGCGCTTGGCCCAGGTTGGCTCGGTGGCAAAGGCGCGCCCGGCGTGCTGCCAGTGAAGGCGATCTTTGGAGCTGTAAATAGTGATGCCGGGGCCGGTGCTAAACAGGTACCAGGTATCGCCTTCGCGGGCCATCACCGGGTCGTGAACATCCACCTGGCGCGCCTGGCAGCCGAGACTGGCGATTAGCAGGCAGCCCAGGCTCAGGCGGGTGACTAGGTATTTGCAGCGGGTGTAGAGCATGGTTTTGCCTCTTGCGCGGAGCGAGTTATCTTTTGTAAAACAGCTTGGGAAGTTTAAAATGTAATATAATATTACTCCTTTAACAATAACGCGAATTATCGGGAGTTGTCATGTTTGTTGTCGGCCTAAGGTTAACTGCGCTGTTTTTTATGTCCTGCCTGCTGCTATTGACTGGCTGCAGTGAACCGGTCAATCCAGCATCCCAAGCGGATGCCAAGTCGGGCACTCCGCTTGATGTACCCGCGCCGCTGCCTCAGCCCAAGGTTTTTATCCCCCAGCGCGCCGATCCGCAAATAGTGCGCGGTGACAATGGCCGCTACTACTTTATTGCCACGGCGCCCGAATTTGATCGAATAGAGCTGCGCGCCGCTGACTCGCTACAGGATTTGGCCAGTGCACAGCCACAGGTGATTTGGCGCAAACACAGCAGCGGCATTATGGGGGCCAATATCTGGGCACCGGAGCTGCACCGGTTTAACAATAGCTGGTACATCTATTTTGCGGCGGGCGATGCAGAGCAGCCCGGTCATATTCGCATTTACGTGCTGGCCAACACCAATGACGACCCTCTGACGGGGACCTGGGCTGAGCTGGGACGGTTGCACACAGCGCGCGATTCCTTTTCGCTGGATGCCACCACCTTTGAGCACGCCGGCCAGCGCTATTTGGTTTGGGCGCAAAAAGATCCGGACAATAAATTTAACTCCGCACTCTATTTGGCCAAGCTGGAGTCGCCAACCCAGGTGGGTGACGTGGAAATTGAACTTTCGCGTCCGGTACTCGATTGGGAGACCCAGGGTTTTAAAGTTAATGAAGGCCCGGCGGTGATTGAGCACCAGGGCAAAATTTTTATCAGCTACTCCGCCAGCGCAACCGATGATCGCTATGCCATGGGCTTGCTCTGGGCCCATACCCGCACCAATTTAATGGACCCGCTCGCCTGGCATAAATCATCGGTACCGGTATTTTTTACCAATGCAAAATTGCATCGCTTCGGCCCGGGGCACAACAGTTTTACCCTGGCCGAGGATGGTAAAAGCCCTTTGCTGGTATATCATGCGCGCGTTACCCAAACGCTGGATGGCAGCCCCTTGTCCGACCCCAATCGCCACACGTTTGTGCGCCCCCTGCAGTGGACCGCCGAGGGTTTTCCCGATTTTGGCCAGGACCTGTTCAACGATTTTTAATAGCAGGGTTTCAAAAAACAATGAATCAAAAAAATACATCCTACGCAGTGCATAGATGTATCTGCAGAGAGTTAACACTATGAATCAAACAGCGGCAATCACCAGCAAATTATTCGGTACCACCCCAGCCGGTGAAACCATTACCGAATACACCCTGACCAACGCGCGCGGCAGCCGCATGTGTGTGATTAATTTTGGCGGCATCATCACCCAGTTGTGGGTTGCTAATAGTAAAGGTGAACTGGAGGATGTGGTTTTGGGTTTTGAAACCCTGGAGCCCTATCTTGAACAGTCGCCATTTTTCGGTGCGCTTATTGGTCGTGTTGGCAACCGCAGTGCCAAGGGCAGGTTTTCGCTTGATGGTGTTGAATATCAAATGGCTATCAACAATGGCGTAAACCATTTGCATGGCGGTGTGCAGGGCTTTGATAAAAAAGCCTGGACAGCGACC
>CBINKF010000535.1:0-2796 GCA_966251115.1 uncultured Cellvibrio sp. | reverse complement strand
CACCACTGGAAACCCTGGGCAATCGCGCCGGCGATTGCGAGGACTACGCGATCGCCAAATACCTCACCCTGATCAACCTGGGTATTCCGGTTAACCAATTGCGTTTGATTTATGTAAAAGCGCAAATTGGCGGTGCCCAAAGCAAAATTTTTCAAGCCCATATGGTGCTGGGTTACTACGCCAGCCCCGAGGCAATTCCCCTTATCCTTGACAGCCTGATTACCGATATACTGCCGGCCAATCAACGGCCGGATTTGCACCCGGTTTTCAGTTTTAACAGTGAGGGGCTCTGGATCGGCAACCAACAAACCAATGCCGACCCCACCGCGCGTTTATCGCGTTGGCGTGACCTGCTCACCCGCATCCAGGCCGAGGGTTTTAGCTTGCCCAGTGCCGCGCAAGCACCTGCCGCCGCGAATATCGCCGCTGCTCCCTCGGCGTCGCTCATTACAATAAAAGGCAACTGAATTTATGTCGCTTATCAAACAACTTTGGCTTGGCATAGTCGTACTCTTACTGCTCGCCTTGGGTGGTAGCTTTGCCATCAGTTTTGTCTCTGCAAAAACCTACCTTGAGGAACAGCTGAGCTTAAAAAATATCGATAACGCCACCAGCCTGGCACTCTCCATGTCGCAAATGGAAAAGGACCCGGTCACTCTGGAGCTATTGATCAGCGCACAATTTGATGCGGGCCACTATGAATCCATTAAATTGTTTAACCCGGAAAACAAATTGATTGTCGAGCGCGAATTTGATGCACCCGTTGCGCTCAATGTCCCCACCTGGTTTAGCCGCTGGGTTCAATTTCACCCTAAAACCGGCACCGCGCAAATTCAGGATGGCTGGCAGCAATACGGTCGCCTGGAAGTCAAGAGTCACTCCGGCTTTGCGGTGGAAGCGCTGTGGAAAAGTGCGCGCGAACTCTGCGGCTGGTTTGTCATTGCCACTCTGATCAGCGGCCTGTTCGGCAGCCTGGTATTGCGCTATGTGTCGCGTCCGCTGGACATTGTGGTCGCGCAAGCTGAAGCCATAGGCGAGCGTCGTTTTATTACTTCGGACGAGCCGCGCACTACCGAATTCCAGCGTGTTGTACGCGCCATGAATCGCCTGTCCAATGGCGTGCGTCTGATGCTGGAAAAAGAGACACGCCAGCTCGATAGCTTGCGCCGTGAGTCACAGCGCGACCACCTAACCGGCTTGTGTAATCGCAATCACTTTTTAAATATCCTCGACACCAAACTCACTGATGAAGCGCAAAGCCAAAATGGCTTATTAGTGATTGCTCGGCTGCACGATTTGGCCAATCTGAATACCCGTTTGGGCCGTCAGCACACCGACGAATTACTGCGCAATCTGGCAGTGGTTTTTGAACAACTGGCTAGCGAATTTCCAGAGAGTGTTGCCGGCCGATTAAATGGAAGCGATTTTGCATTATTGGTGCCCAGCGATATTACTCCAGTAATATTTTGCGGCGAGCTTAACCAGCGTGTGCAACGCCAGTTAAATGCCAGCGGTTATAGCGACCTGGTATTGCCGCTCGCCATTGCTCAATATCACCACAAGGACGAGCGCGGAACCCTGCTCCATCGCCTCGACGGCGCTCTCGCAGAAGCGGAGATGAAAGGCAACCGCGTAACCATTATCGCAGACACGGGAAAACCGCAAGAGAACTACAACCTGGAGCACTGGCGCAACACCATTAGCGAAGCCTTGACCGACGGCCATTTACAGCTCGCCAGCTATCCGGTTAAAAACGCTCAGGGAGGCCTGGTGCACTGGGATACCCCTGTGCGCCTTGAACTGGACGACGCCATGCGCCCTGCCGGTTACTTTATGCCCTGGGCCAATCGCCTGGGATTACTGCCAGAACTGGATTTAGCCGTGGCCCGCGCCGCGCTTAAAAAAATTAGCAGCGAAGATCAGCCATTAGCCATTAATATTTCCGCCAACTCGCTCTGCAGCGCGCGTTTTCGCCAGCAGTTAATTGAACTGTTAACCAATCACAGCGCGCAACTTGCCAAGCTCTGGCTGGATTTTCCCGAGGTGTGCGCACTGCGCCACCTGGAGGAACTGCGCGCGTTTACCGGGCAGCTCTCGCGCCTGGGTTGTCGCCCCGGCTTGGAGCACCTGGGGCTGGAATTTAGCGAATTTCAATTGCTGCAGGATTTAGGCCTCAGCCACTTAAAAATCGACTCGGCGCTGGTGCGTGATATTCAGCTTAACACCGCCAATCAAAGTTTTTTGCAGGGGCTTTGCCGTATTGGCCATTCGCTGGGCGTGCTAATGATTGCTGAAGGTGTGCAAACCGACGCAGAATTAAAGGCATTGGAGAAAATTGGCCTGGATGCGTTTACCGGCCCCTATATTTCAGCCAGCTAAAAAGCAGACACCCACCAATAAAAAAGCCTATGTATCAGACATAGGCTTTTTTATAAACTGCAGACATCGAGCGGTAATGCGCTGCTAAATTTTTAAATCATCCTCTTCGTCCAACACATACACAGATTGAAACTGATCACGCAGTTGTCGACGATTAAGCAACTTCGCCTGGGCGGCGTCGGGTAAATCGGTAAAGCGTATTACACCCCTTTCAATCAGCAAATTAATCACATCTTCCATCACCCGCGCCATCGACTGATCGGATTGCTCCAAGGAGAGCTGCTGTTGCGACCTAAGTGAATTCACATAGTCCAGCAGCTCAGGCGCGTCGTCCTCCAGCCAGGAAAAGCCTTGCTGTTGATTGCGACTTACGGCCTCTATCGCCCCCAGGTTATTGCGTTTTATATACATAAGGCT
>CBINKF010000534.1:0-2796 GCA_966251115.1 uncultured Cellvibrio sp. | reverse complement strand
GGTTGGTATTTTCCGCTACTCGGGTTACACTAACCCTCAAGTCGCAAGATAGCGGCGCGCCCAATTTCAATGCTTTTGCATTTGGTTATCCATTCAAAATAGCCCTTGGGCAGGCAATCCTCGGTCAAATATTCCACAAGGTTCCAAGTTCCCAGAACTGACACCTTGGCGTGTTACAAACCTATCAACACCCCTTACCCAAAGGGTCTCCGCATGTTCAGAGGCGGAGCTGGGGCATGCGTTGAGCCAAAATAACTTAGAGCCACACAGCCATTTGTGCTGTGCCTCATCGTACTGAGGAATTGTGAGAATGAGTTTTATCCACGACGACTTTTTGCTCGATACCCAACAGGCGAAAGTGCTGTTTCACGAATACGCCAAAGATTTACCCATTATCGATTACCACTGCCACCTTCACCCTGAGCAAGTCGGCCAGAACAAGCAATTCCGCAATTTGTACGAGGTTTGGCTGGCAGGCGACCACTACAAATGGCGCGCCATGCGCTCCAACGGTGTGGACGAGCGCTACTGCACCGGTGATGCGTCCGACTGGGAAAAGTTTGAAAAGTGGTGTGCGACTGTGCCTTACACCCTGCGCAATCCACTCTACCACTGGACCCACCTGGAGCTGCGCAAACCCTTCGGTATTACCGATCGCCTGCTCGATGGCAGCAATGCCAAACGCACCTGGGATGAGTGTAATGAACTGCTCGCCACGCCTGAATTCAGCGCGCGTGGATTAATGGCGCAGGCCAATGTGAAAATGGTGTGCACCACCGATGACCCTATTCACGACCTGGCTCACCATAAAGCTGTAGCGGCAGATGCCAGTTTTAAATCTGCAATGTTGCCCACCTGGCGCCCCGACCGCGCCATGGCGGTTGAAGATACCGAGACCTACAACAAATATCTTGATCGTTTGGCTATAGCGGCCGACGTGAATATCAACACCTTTGAAGATTTAATCAAAGCCTTGGATATTCGCCACGACTACTTCCACGCAAACGGTTGCCGCCTGTCTGACCACGGTTTGGAAACTGTTTACGCCGCCGATTATACCGAGGAAGAAATCCGCAAGATCTTCCTTAAAATTCGCGATCACAAAAATCTGGACGCGCTTGAAATCGAGAAATTCCAATCCGCCATGATGGTGCAGTTTGCGCTGCAGGATCACGCCAAAGGTTGGGTGCAGCAATTCCACATAGGCGCCATTCGCAACAACAACCCGCGCCTTTACCGCACCCTGGGGCCAGACACAGGTTTTGACTCTATTGGCGATCACAACTACGCCAAACCCCTGGCCAAATTCCTCGGCCGTTTGGATGATCAAAATAAACTGACCAAAACCATTATTTACAACCTCAACCCGCGCGATAACGAAGTGATCGGCACCATGATCGGCAACTTCCAGGACGGTTCTGTTGCTGGCAAAATCCAATTTGGCAGCGGCTGGTGGTTCCTCGATCAAATGGACGGCATGACCCGTCAGATCGAATCGTTAAGCCAATTGGGTTTGCTCAGCCGCTTTGTGGGAATGCTCACCGACAGCCGCAGCTTCCTCAGCTACTCGCGCCACGAATATTTCCGCCGTATCCTCTGCGGTATTCTCGGTCGCGACATGGCCAAGGGCCTGGTGCCAGACGACACCCGCATGGTGGGCAAAATGATTAGCGATATCAGCTTTAACAACGCTAAAAACTATTTTCCCTTTACGGTTCCGGAATAACTTTTTATTCACGCTAGATCAATGGCGCTCTGCGATGACTCGAGAGCGCCATTTTTGCTTTAGGTTGAACTACACTAGCACCTTCTTCAATTTTTTAAGTAGCCAATCTTGCCCAACGCCCTCACTACGTTCAGCTTTGCGCTCAGTATTACCGCCCCTATTTTTGTGGTGTTGTTACTCGGCAACCTGTTAAAAAAATACCAGATTATTGATCAGGCGTTTGTCAGCGGCGGATCGCGCCTGGTTTATAACCTGGGGTTGCCGGTTATGTTGTTTATCAGCAGCGCCAAGGTGAACTTTTCCAGCATGGCCCACCCCGCGAGTTTGCTGGCATTTTGCCTTATGACGCTATTGGTATTTGGATTGAGCCTGTTAACAGCGCGCTGGTTTGTCAGGGATAAAGCGGACACAGGGGTTTTGGTGCAGGGCGCGTTTCGCGGCAATTTGGTTATTCTCGGCTTGGCGTTTTGCGCCAATGCTTATGGCGAACAAGGCCTGGCGTTGGCAAGCTTGCCCGTTGCCATTACGGTTGTGCTTTACAACCTGCTTTCTGTGTATGTGCTCAATCTGAGCCTTGGGCAAAACCAAAGCTCCATCAAACAAACAGTAAAGGATATAGCTCGCAACCCGTTAATTCTGGCAATCGCCGCCGGGTTAGTATTCAATTTTTCAGGCCTGATAATTCCCCAGGTTTTACTCAGTAGCGGTAATTACCTCAGCCAAATGGTTTTACCGCTTGCCCTGCTCTGCATAGGTGCCAGCCTGGATATATCACGCTTATTCAAACTGGATACCGCCTGCCTGGCAGCACTGGGCTGGAAACTTGTTGCCTCACCTTTATTTGCCTGCGCCCTGGGGATTTTTTGGGGGCTGCGCGGCGATGCACTGGCGATTTTATTTTTATTGGCCGCCTCGCCAACCGCCACCGTTAGTTTTGTGATGGTTCAGGCGCTCAAGGGTAACGCCACACTGGCCGCCGAAATAGTTGCCCAAACTACCTTGTGGTCACTATTTACTGTTACTGGCGGCCTGTGGTTGTTGCAAACGCTGGGTTTTATTTAAGCCCTAAT
>CBINKF010000533.1:0-2799 GCA_966251115.1 uncultured Cellvibrio sp. | reverse complement strand
GGCGCGCCATTGGTGAGCGTTTGATGGTCGACCCCAACCTTCCCACTACGCTTTTTTACGCTACCCGCACGGCGGGCCTGTGGAAAAGTACCGATAGTGGTGTGACTTGGGCGCAGGTGACCAGCCTCTCATCAGTTGTTATGACTAACGCGCAACGCGATGCTGCCTATTGGGGTAGCCCAGCCGGTGTAGAGCTTGTAGTTTTTGATACCAATACCAAGGGTACTGGCGTCGCGACCCAGGGTATTTATGCGGCAGTCTCCCCGGACTATGCGGGTGTCGCTGGTCTTGCTTATAACCTCTATAAGTCCACCGATGGTGGTGCCTCCTGGGAAGGCGTGGCCACACCGGTATCCGATTTTTTCATTCCCCATAGAGCGCGTGCGGCTGACGGCGTGTTGTATGTGGTGTTTACCAAAGAGGAAGGCCCAGGTGCTGGTGGCCCAGCTTCGCTTTATAAATTTGATGGCTCCAACTGGACGTTGCTGAAAAGCGAAACAACTCAGCAGTGGGTCAACTTCGGTTATGGCGGAGTTTCGGTTTATGGTTCAGGTGCGACAACAAAAGTTGCTTTAGGTGTGACTAACTCCTGGGGTAACTGGGATGGTATTCCGGTGGTACAGTTCTCGGAGGATGCCGGGGCGACCTGGCGGGAAATTTCTGGCAATAAACCGCATACCCCAGCGGGAGGCGTATCGGGTTGGATTGATGATGTGGAGATAGATCCATCTAATCCGGACCACGTACTGCATGTGCACGGCGGTGGTGTTTGGGAGACCTTTAATGCTTCGGCGGCAACGCCAAGCTGGAGCGAAAAGATCGAGGGCATTGAGGAGACGGCGAACGTGAGTTTGGTGACTCCACCAGCAGGTGCATCCTATCTGTTCCTCAACAGTTCTTTGGATATTGGCATGCGGGTGCATACCGCACTTGACACGACTCCCACGCTTGGGCCGAAAGGTGACTTGTCGCAGGGCAGTGGTTTTAATGCCGATATGGACTGGAAAAATCCATCCTATATTGTTGCTGTTGGTGTGCCGGCCGCTGGAGACAGTGCCGCTGGTAGGGCTGGTGCTTTTTCGACCGACTCGGGGTTAACCTGGAGTGCTTTTGCCTCTGTACCACCAACGGGTTTCGATACAAATACCGGTAAATTGATCAATCAAAGTGGCGAAACCAATATTGCGGTAACGGCACAAAATAATATTGTGTGGGCGCAGTCCAACTCGGTTCCTTACTACACCACGGATAATGGCGCTACATGGGTAAGTACCAATCTACCGGCAATCGGTGGGTTTAGTGTCAATCGGGCCTATCACCTTGCCGCGGATCGCCAAAATCCTATGAAGGTGTACGCTTATGATGCAGGTGGAGCCTGGTGGGGTAACAAAGGCAAGTTTTATTACTCTACCGATGGCGGTCACACCTTTACCCAAAGTACAAGCCCGGCCATATCGGCGCTGCATCCCAATATGACTCATCAGACATCCTTGGCGGTAAATCCTAACGCCGAAGGTGATGTGTGGTTGGCCGATGGTGACAATTTGTATCACTCTACCGACTCGGGAATAAACTGGACTAAGTTAACTTCCATGGCGTCTGTGTACGGTGCAAACGAAACATGGATGACGCCAGAACTCTTTGGTGCAAGCTATGTGGCCTTGGGTAAAGCCGCGCCCAACTCTAGCTATTCCGCTGCTGTGTATCTGGTTGGTACCGTCGATGGTGTCTGGGGCTTATACCGCTCGGATGATATAGGTGCTAGCTGGACCCGCATAAATGATGATGATCACCAGTTTGGCGGTATTGGACATCCAGCTGCTGATCAAAATATTTATGGCAGGGTTTATATTTCCGGCGGCGGTCGAGGTGTTCTCTACAATTACTAACCGCTAAAAACTTATGTAAAAAAGCGATAATCAGGATGTGCAATCTGGTTGTCGCTTTTTTTTTTGACGCAAGTGATAAGCTGTCCACCAGGCTTGGAAGGTGAGTCTGGAATTGTGTAATTTTTAAAGCAGGATATTTTATGTTTAATAGACAGCAGGCCAAGCTACCTTGGTTATTGAGTTTATGTATTTATTTTATAGGTGGTTGTGCCGCGCCATTTGCGTTTGCCAGTGAAACCGTGGTGGTTAACCTGCCTTATCAAAACGCAACACTTGCTCCCAAAGCGCGCGCGCTTGACCTGGTGACGCGAATGACCCTTCAGGAAAAGGCGAGTCAATTGCAAAACAATTCTCCGGCCATTGCGCGCTTGGGAATACCAACCTACAACTGGTGGAACGAAGGCCTGCATGGAGTCGCCCGGGCGGGCAATGCGACTGTGTTTCCCCAAGCGATTGGCATGGCAGCAACCTGGGATCCGGAATTAATTTCCCGAGTGGGTGATGTTGTTAGCACAGAATTCAGAGCAAAATTTTTAGAGGCTGTTGGTGCAGATGGCGGCAGCAGCATTTATCGGGGACTGACCGTCTGGTCGCCCAACGTCAATATATTCAGGGACCCGAGATGGGGGCGAGGGCAGGAGACATTTGGTGAAGATCCATTATTAACCTCGGCGCTTGGCGTTGCCTATATAAAAGGATTGCAAGGTGAGGATGAAAATAATCCCAAGGTAATCGCCACAGTCAAACACTTCGCAGTTCACAGTGGGCCAGAGTCCAGGCGACACAGTGAAGATGTTCATGTGGATAAGCGGGATTTGATAGAAACCTACCTTCCGGCATTTTATGCGGCGGTTACCGAGGCCAAGGTTCAATCCCTGATGTGTGCATACAATGCCGTCGATGGCTTGCC
>CBINKF010000532.1:0-2803 GCA_966251115.1 uncultured Cellvibrio sp. | reverse complement strand
CGTGCTGGCGCTGGTGCTACTTACCCTCAACCTCAGCCTGATCAAACCCCTCACCCTGATAAACCAACACCTGGCCACCCTGGCCACCGGCAACTTCCGCCCGCGCCTCTACCTCAACCAAGGTGGTGAACTGGGGCAGCTGGCTGGCAGCATCGACAAGTTGCAACAGAGTATTGCCGACATAGTTACGGCGGTTAAAGGCTCCAGCCAGACCCTCACCCAATCCTCGGGACGCATTACTCGCGCCGCCGACGACCTGGCCAGTTACACCCAGGACTCCCACAGCTCCACCGATCAGGTATCGGCCGCCATTACCGAAATGACCAGCACCGTGCAGGAGGTGGCCAACAACACCAGCGGCGCGGCCAGTGCCGCGCAGCAGGCCGAAAACAGTGCGCGCCGTGGCCTGCAGGTGATGGACCGCGCCCTGGATGCGATCAACCAGCTGAGCAACGAGGTAAAAAATGTCGGCCAGGCGATGACCAAACTGGAGGGCGATACCGGGCGCATTGGCAGTGTTTTGGATGTGATTAAAAGTGTTGCCGAGCAGACCAACCTGCTCGCACTAAACGCCGCTATCGAAGCGGCGCGCGCCGGCGACCAGGGCCGCGGCTTTGCCGTAGTGGCCGACGAAGTGCGCACCCTGGCCAAGCGCACCCAGGATTCCACTGCGGAAATCCAGCAGATCATCGAGGCGCTCCAGGCCAGCGCCGGGCAGGTCATGCAGGCGATGAAAGCCAGCGAGAGCAAAACCCAGGCGACTATAAATACTGCCGGCGAGGCTGGGCAATCCATTAACGAGATTACCCAGGCGATTCAGGAAATTCTGCACATGAACACCCAGATAGCGACGGCCGCCGAGGAGCAGAGTTACGCGGCGGAAGAGATCAACAAAAATGTGCAGAACGTCGTCAACCTGATTACCAGTGCCAACCAGGATGCGCAAAAATCCAAAGACATAGCGCGCGATTTGGAAACTGCCGCGCGCAGCCTGACCCAGCAGGTGACGCGCTTTCAGCTGTAATTAGCCGCAAAAAGTACCCAAAAACAACAAGCCCCGTAATAACTAAACGGGGCTTGTTGTTTTGGTTCCGAGTTTAGGCTCGTAATCAGTGATACATATCGGGCAACTCACTCTCCAGCATCACCACCGGGCTTTGATAAAACTTCACAAAATCCGCCGCCGAGGCCTGGCCTGGGTAAGGGCCGTAAAACTGTTCGGTTTTTTCCCGCGCGGTGTTGGCATTGCGCCACACCAGCGCATAGGCGATCTCCATGGCATCCGGGTCGCTGACGATAGGCTGCAGTAGCCGCTGCGTCCAAAAATCTGCCATGACGACCTTGTTGCTACCGGTTTCGCTCAGGGCCGCAATTTTGTTTTTGGCGCGCGCCAGTTGCACCAGGTGTTTAAGCGAGGCGGTTAAGTTGGCCTGATGCGCGGCGGTGGGCACCTCGGCGCTGGGTTCGCCCGCATCGCGGTAGTCATCCAGGCCAATCACATCCACATAGGCATCGCCTGGGTAGCCGTACAAATAATCCGTTTCAAACTGGCTCAATTCAATGCGGCTGCGGTCGGGAGAGAAGACATAAATCAGGTTGTGCAGCCCTTTTTGGTCGCGCAGGTAGTCCACGGTAAAGCGGTAGAGCGCCTGGTAATCCGCCTCGCTGCAGTTGCCCTTGCCCCACCAGAACCAATCGCCATTGTGCTCGTGCCAGGGGCGGAAAATCACCGGAATCGCATGGCCGTCGGCGCCAACCAGGCCGGCATTAAAGGTGACAAATTTGTCGAGCATGGCTTTAAATTCCTCGTGCTTGCTACCACCGGGAATCAGCTCGTGCACCGTGGGGGTTTTATCCCAGGAGTTGGCGCCCGACACCGGCGAATACATATGCCAACTGATGGTGATCACGCCACCGCGAGCGTAGCCCTCTTTAATCCAGTTTTGCATCTTGGCGAAATTGACCTTGTCCAGGTTTTCCGCCTGGCCAATGCCCAGGCCACCCAACTCCCAGCCGTAAATGGCGGGGTAACTGCCGGCGACCTCCTTAATATCCGAGCGCCCCGGCTCGTCCTCCCAGTTGACGCCATAGGCCAGATCGTCCTGGTGGCCAAACAAAAAGTGTTCATGGCGCAACTTGGCCAGGTTGGCGTAAAGCGCGCGGGTCTCGGCGGTGGCCTGGGAGTCTATTAATTCCGGCCCTTTGCTGGCAGCGGCGGGCGCATTGGGGGTAGATGCCGATGCTGCTGAGTTGCTGGCCGTTGGGGATTTTTCACTGCAGCCGATCAAGGCCAGTGCGGGGAGCGCGAGTAGCATCAGCGCGGGGATTATTGGTGTGGACATGAGCTCTCCTGAGTCTTAAGCCTGTTGTTATGGATGCAATGTTATTTTATCAAGCAGATATGTAACCGATTACAATACTAGCCATGCTAACAGCTATTTGCCATCAAACCAGTCATTGCCAGGTAAAAAAGTGTTGAGCCGGGCGGTAGAATTTCCTAGTCTTGCTGGCCCAAGGCTAAATCTACCTTTACCGCCCGGCGCTCTCGGCGTCGAGTTACAGGAATCCCATGGAATTTACCCTACCCGCCATTGGCATAGCGCACAGCTGTTTTAAGGAAAAATTCGGCATACCACGTCAACCTGGCCTGGCCCCTTTAGCCAAGGCGCGCATTGAAATGCTCGCGCCCTACGATGACCCCGAAGCCTTTGTCGGCCTGGAGGGCGTCAGCCACTTGTGGCTGCAGTTTGTGTTTCACGCCAACAAGCGTGAAGAGTGGAAGGCGCGGGTAAAACCGCCGCGC
>CBINKF010000531.1:0-2829 GCA_966251115.1 uncultured Cellvibrio sp. | reverse complement strand
CCCGGCCGTCTGCGCCATGCCCTCGATGATCAGCACACCGGGGAACACCGGGTTTTGCGGAAAGTGACCGTTAAATACTTCTTCGTTTACGGTGATATTTTTATAGGCAACTATGGATTCGCCCTCCACCAATTCAACCACCCTGTCTACCAATAGAAAAGGATAGCGATGTGGCAGGTACTCGCGAATTTCGTTTACGTCCATCATGGTCAATGACCCCAAGCGAATTAATCAAAAAAGTTATTCAGTGTCCCGCTCGCGCTCAAGTTTTTTCAGGCGCGTAGCCAGACTGTCCAACTGCCGGAAACGAGCGGCATTTTTTCGCCAATCCCGCGTTTGGCCAAGTGGAGTTCCGGAAGAATAGGAGCCAGGTTGATCTATGGAATGGGTGACCAGG
Source organism: uncultured Cellvibrio sp. (assembly GCA_966251115.1). GTDB lineage: Bacteria > Pseudomonadota > Gammaproteobacteria > Pseudomonadales > Cellvibrionaceae > Cellvibrio. The sequence goes on along the minus strand of CBINKF010000531.1, from coordinate 2,432 downwards.
GTCATGGCGGTTATATGCACGCCATCGCAGATATCCAAATGTCCAACAATGCCCACAGCACCAGCGATTGTGCAATTTGCACCTATACTGGTGCTGCCTGCTATAGCCGTATGGCCGGCAATAGCGGTATTTTTGCCAATTCGCACATTATGAGCGATTTGCACCAGATTATCGATAATTACTCCGTCGCCGATACAAGTATCGTCGAGCGCGCCTCGATCTATGCAGCTGGAGGCTCCCACTTCGACGTCATTACCGATTACTACGCCACCCAGCTGGTGAATTTTCACCCAGCCATTGGCGCTGGGGGCAAATCCAAAGCCATCGGCTCCAATCACTGCACCGGCATGAAACAGACAGCGTTCGCCAATAGAAACACCGTGATAGACGCTCACATTGGCCATCAGGCGGCTGGCAGCGCCAATTGTACAGTTGTCCCCCACCACTGAGCCCGGGCCAATTGTCACCCCCTCGCCGAGGGTGACATTATTGCCGATAACAGCATTGGCACCTATAGCTATCCCCTGCCCCAACTGACAATCGCGGCCGATAACGGCGGATGGGGCAATAGCGGTTTCAGGTTGGGGGGAAAAATCAAACAGGGCACTGGCCCTGGCAAACCCCAGATACGGGTTTTTGAGGATAAGCTTATTGCCCGCAAAACCCGCTGCCAATTCCGGTTTTATCAATAACGCACCGGCAGCAGTTGTTGCGAGGAACTTTTGGTAAACCGGATTGGCAATAAAGCCAAGCTCGCCAGCTTGGGCGGATTCCAGGGTAGCGAGCGCTCTTATCTGGTATTCCGGGTCGCCCTGTAATTCAGCATCCAGAATCTGGGCCAACTCGGCCAAAGAGTAAGAGCGCTTCACCTGATAATTACCACAAAACCAATTACTTGGCTTTGTTGAGTTGCTCGGTGACTTTTGGAGTCAAATCGTATTCTGGCTTGGCCATCATTGCAGACTTGGAGTCGATAATCAGGCCGATTTTTTCGGACTCAACCAGTTGCTTAACCACAGCCTCCAGTTTTGGCCCCATTTCTTTCATCACTTCCTGAGCGACGTCCTGCTGGGCAGCTTGCAGTTTTTTGCTTTGGAATTGCAGGTCCTGCTCCAGGCTCTGCAGTTTTTTCTCAGCCTCAGTGCGCTTGTCTTCACCCCAAGTCATAGAGTCTTTTTGATAGGACTCACGCAGCGCCGTGTAATCTGACTTAGTCGCATCAAACTTGGCTTTAGCGGCAGTGTAATCAGCGCTTTTACCCAGCTTGTCAAATTTGGCTTTAGCCGCGTTGGTTGCCAGAACTGCACCCGTTGGGTCAAGCACTACAATTTTGCCATCTGCCCAGGACATAGCCGATGCCAGCGAGAGTACAGCAGCTACCAGAATTTTTTTAGACACAATCACGATCTTTACCTCTTTTATAGCTTTTAGCAGTTTAGGTTGGTGGATAAATTAAAAGGTCTGACCCAGGGAGAACTGGAAGAACTCGGCGCGATCAAATTCATTTTTGTTTATAGGTCTGGCGATACTAAAGGTCATGGGACCGAAGCTGGAAATCCAGGTTAATCCTAAACCGTAGGACGAATCCAGACGACTCAAGTCAACGTCGTAACAGTTTATCTGACTTGCTCCACAAGCGGTATCGAAAACATTGCCGACATCAACAAAGAAGGTGGTTTGTACCGAGCGCTGATCTTTAATAAATGGCAGCGGGAAAAGTACCTCAGCGCCACCTTCAATCAACACGTTGCCGCCGAAGGCACCGCGCGTGCGGTTGGTAGTAGTACTTTGGGCAATTGCATCTGACACCAGCTTACCTTGCTCACAAATAGAATCATTAGCAGGGTCATCACAGAGCACGTAGGCGGCATCACTGGTTTCCGAACTTTGCGCAATACCGTCGCCATTGCGGTCATCCCAACCGGTAGCTATTATTTTTGCCGAGCGTCTAAGCGTACTTCTAGGCCCCAGGGTATTGCGCTCAAACCCGCGCACCGACCCAAAGCCACCGGCGTAATAGTTTTCGAAGAAAGGCAGACGCTCCAGATCACCATAGGCAGACCCATAACCCAGGTGTGTATGCAGACGCAGCGTCAGGGCGCGGGTTAAAGGTTTGAATATTTGTCCGGTGTAATCAAACTTGTAGTATTCCAAATCACCACCGGGCAGCGACAGTTCGAAGGACAATTGCTGTTGCGCACCGCGGTCAGCAAGAATTCCGCGGTTCAGGGTTGACCTGATCCAATAAACGTTTATCTGCGCATCGTTAAAGGTGGAACCGTATTGATCCAGGAAACCTTTGGGACCCAGCATATCCTCAGTATACGCTTGGGTTGGATAGGTACCGCTAGGGAAATCCAAGCCCTGGCTGTAACGCTCATTTAAATCCAGATACTGATCCAGGGTGATATAGCCAATATCTCTGCTACCCC
>CBINKF010000530.1:0-2841 GCA_966251115.1 uncultured Cellvibrio sp. | reverse complement strand
CGGGTCGGTTGGATTGGTGGGATCTGTCGGCGGCAACACCGGTGGTTTACCGCCGCCCAGGCTATAAACACGAACCCAGTCGATTAAGGTTGAAACCGGGAACTGCGCCTCGGGCACTATACCGCCACCATAGGTATAACCCGATGCCCCGCCCACACCCGAGCTGAGGATCAAATACATTTGATGTTCGAAGGGATGCCATTCATCAAAGTGGTTGGAAAACTCAGACACATAGGTGCGTTTGCCGTTGCGCAATTCTGTGCGCGCCGAATCATTGCCATCGGCAGGCGGGAAGGCGCCACCATCATTCAAATAGTGAATGTGGTAGACATTGCCATCAATGTAGAACTCGATGCGATCGTTGTACCAATTAACACCGTAAGTGTGCCAGCCGCCGCTACCCGTGTTGGGATCGCCCACCGCCGGTGGATAATTGCCATAGCCCGGGTTGCGCAGATTGCTGCTCCAACGGGTCGAGTCTTGACCATCAACTGCCAAATTACCCGCAAGATCAGGTGCTTGTGTTGATGAAACAGTCACCGGGCGATTTAACGCCAGGTTAGTACCGGCAGAATTTTTAATTTCAAATTCAAACAGCGAATAACTCCATTCGGTGGCGCGCTCGGTGCCGTACATGCGCACATAGCGGCCATTGCCGCTGGCATTAATTACATCGACGCCACCATCACCACTGGTGGTTTGATAAATGGTGGTCCAATTAACATTGTCGTTTGATGTTTGGATTTTGTAGCTTTTGCCGTAGGCACCTTCCCAGTTAAGTACCACCTGGTTAAAGGCCTGGCTAGTGCCCAAATCTACAGCAATCCATTCCGGATCATCTGGCCCCTGCTGGTCTTTATAGCTGTAGTAACCGCCGAGGTGACCGTGGTTCCAATCCTGATAGGCGTTGTTTTCCCAAAACCAGGCGTAGTGAACCGTGGCCAGATTGTGGTAGGGAATGGCCCCCACATATTCCATAATGTCCACTTCCCCACCCTGGGGCCACATTAGGTGATCTTCACCGGGGGGAATTTCATTGGGCATCATCCAAAAAGCAAAGCCCTGGCCCTGGTAGCGAACATCCTTGGCCCACACCCGCGCTTCAATTTTATAGCCGGGACCAAAAGCCACTTTGCCCTGGGTATTAATGCGACCCGAGGTGTAATCGCGGTCGATATAAAATTCCTTGCGCGTATTAATGGCCAGTACACCGCCATCGGCGCCAGCAACATTTTGCAAAATACTTACGTTTTCGGGGCGATCAGTGGCGCGATCTAATTGTCCCGTACCCCAGTCGCCATTAATACCTGTGCCCGTCTCGTAATTCCAGGCATTGGTGTTTAGCTGGGTACTGTTAAATTCATCGCTCCAAACTAAAGATTGTGCATGGGCCTGTGTCGCCGCCGAGGCAGAGATGCAGGCAGCTATCGCCAGAGGTAACAACCGCCAGCGGCGAGCGCTGCTGCCGAGAGTGGAATTATTCATGTTATTTTCCTGTGATATACAGAGGTTGAACAAGACGCGTCGCCTTAACCACAGAACAACGCCTTTATCGCTGCGCTGATATTTATTGAATTGGGCTCAGCGAGCGCCAACCAGTCTGTACCTGATACAAAAAAAGTGGTTCGGAAAAGCGTTTGCCAATATTTTTTTTGGTTCGGCTGCTGCGCAACAGCCAAACAATGCCAGTCGAACCCGTGAACGCCGATGAGAGAGTTAAAAATTGTGATAAGACGCAGGGATAAGGCTCAATAATCTGATCTTAAAAATAAAAAAGGAGGGGCGTGCCCCTCCGAAAACGTCATAAGGCTGGCTATGGGAAGACGTGCTCCACCACAATTACTGCTTGCGGATATCGATTTGCAAAAATGCGTAGCCGCCCTGCTCTGCTTTTAGGCGCAGGCGATTGCTGCCCAATTGCAGGTCTGTAGGGGTTAATGTGATTTTTTGCCAAACTTCGCTCGCGGGAATATCTTTGCTGATCAGGTCTGCCTGGTTGTTGATACGCAGGCTGACTTTTCCACCCGCACTTTTTGCGCGCACCCACAGGTTAATTTGATAGCTACCCGCTTTAAGGGTATCCAGGCTGTATTCCAACCATTCACCGGATTCAATACTGTCGACATAATAGGTCTTTTTTGCTCCATCAAAATTTATGTCGACACCATCATTGCGATAAACCTTGCCTTTATTCCAGGGCTGGCGCTCACCACCGGTGGAAATATAATAGTTGCCAGAATCCTTATCCCAATAGGCCGCACCGCTCAAGCCCATATCGTAATCCACTGCGGCAATACTGAGTTTATTTGTTACTTTGTGCGCAACAAATGGCAGATTATTGTCCAGGTGTGGCAGGCGGAACATGGCGTCAACCACATCCAGGTGCTGCAGGTTGTGTGCGTAATTAATATCCTGAGTCGCCAATTGCATCAGCGCCTATTTTGACTCGGCAGCACTGGGTTTGGGACCTTTGTTCAACCAGTAATCAAGGATTTTTTGGTAGCCCGGATTTACATTCACCTGCAGCGGATTATTAAAGCCCATTTTTTTAAGCGGCCAAAACGACCAGCCGATTCCCTGGGACTCCACCAGACGAATGGCATCACTAAACCAGGCGTTAGAGTTCTCACCCGATTCACCCAACCACAATGGAATATTGTACTTTGCGCGCATATCCAGTTTGTCCTGGATATCAGCAAGGCGATTGTAGTTCCAATATTTATGGAAGCTGAGCGCCATATTGCTGTCCCACTGCGGCAAAATTCCGGCGTAATTATTGCCCCAGCAGTTACCCTCAATAATCACCATATGTTTTTGGTCCACTTCGCGAATGGCATTAGT
>CBINKF010000529.1:0-2843 GCA_966251115.1 uncultured Cellvibrio sp. | reverse complement strand
CCCAGGATGTGTTTGGCGATACGGTTAACGATGCCGCCTTTGTAGCGCACATCGCCAGAGCCAACCAGATAGTTATCACCCAAAGTGTGGTGGATGCCCTACCCGCCCAGCTTCAACGCGAATGTCAAATGTTTGATCGGGTGCACCTGAAAGGCGACCAGGAAAAATCCCTTATCTTTCGCCTGCTGTGGGAGCCGCGCGGCAATCAAGACCAAACCACGCAGGTGATGGCACTGCAGGAGGTCACTCGCTTTGTCGAGCAGTTTCAACTCAATTTGCGCCTGCAGGGGCGACAGATTCAACTGCTCCCGGAGCAGATGCCGTTTTACATAGGCCGCGATCCCAACAAATCCCATTTGCTTGTCGAAAACGGCCTGGCCTCGCGCGAGCACTGCCATATAGAGTTTCGCCGCGGCAAATATGTGCTAATCGACCACTCCACCAACGGCACCTACGTGTGCGGTGAAGAGCAGGCGCCAATTTACCTCAGGCGCGAAGAGCTACCCTTGCGCGGCAGCGGTGAAATCAGCCTGGGGCAACCCGTAGACCAGGCGACCGATTGGCTTCTGCATTACCAGGTTTGAGAAATTAAGATACCCCTTATGACAGCCAGCCAATACTCAACCCCCAGCTTGTGGCGCCGCCTAGCCGCCATGGTGTACGACAGCCTGCTACTTGCCGCGCTCAGCTTTATTTATGGCTACGGAGTCATGGCGATTTATGCGGGTATAAAAGGGATGCCCGAACCCGGCCACAGGGCCGACTTCGGGGTGTTTGCGCCCTTGGTATTTTTGGGATGGCTGGCGGTTTTGCTGGGCTTTTTTTGCTTTTTTTGGCACCGCAGCGGTCAGACGCTGGGGATGAAAACCTGGCGGCTCACCATTCGCAGCACCGACGGTCAATTGCCCAGTTATCGCCAGTGTTTAATGCGCGCAGCCTGCGCACCTTTTTCGCTGTTATTTTTGGGTGCCGGTTATTGGTTGATGTATGCCGACAAAGAGCGCCAAACCCTGCAGGATAAAATCAGCGGCACCCGAACATGGTTTACCCGCAAACCACAATAACCTGGCAAGCGCCAATAACCTGGCAAATTCCACGCCCCAAAAACACACGAAAACAGCCGCGCTTGCGGGCCTAGTGGGCGCGACTTAGTAGGTATACGCCAATCAAAACACAGAGCAGAATCGGCAGGAACACCGCAATAATAGGCGAGAACCCGAAAACCAGACTCGCCGGCCCCACCAGCTTTTGCAGCAGTTGAAAGCCCATACCAAAAACCACACCGGTAAAAATCCGCTGGCCCATAGTAACGCTGCGCAGAGGACCAAAGATAAAGGAAATAGCAATCAACACCAGGCTCGCAATGGCCAGTGGTCGCAATACTTTTTGCCAAAAAGCCAGAGCGTAGTTCCCCGAGTTCAGGTTTTGCCTGTCCAGGTAACCGGTGTAGAAACTCAAACTGCCAATTGACATATCCTGGGGATCGCGCAGCAAAATATTGAGCAAATCCGGCGTCAGCGGGGTGTCCCAGCGGCGCGTGGGCAATTTTTCGGTGGTGATGTGATCGCCCTCGATATGGCTTACCAGGACATTTTCTTCCTCCCAGTAATCGCCCTGGTAGACAGCCTGTTTGCTGAGGCTGGCCGAGCGCAGGTGGTGCTGATCGTCAAACTCATAGCGGCGCAGTCCGTAAGCCACTCCCCCCGGCATAACCGCCTGCACATAGAGGTATTCGTTGCCCTCGCGATGCCACATGTTGCGCGTGCCTCGCACCCAGTTATCGCGCAGCAACACGCGACGGTTATCCGCCATCAACTCCGTGTAGGGCACAACATATTCGCCAATCAACACTGAGATGGCGATAAATAGCAGCGCTGGGCGCAACACCATCCAGGCAATACGCTTGACTGATACGCCTGCCGCGCGAATAACCACCAGCTCGCTGCTGTTAGCCAGCAACCCCAAGCCTATCAGTGAACCGATTAAACAGGCGAAAGGAATGAGCGTGTAAAGGCGACGCGGCATGGTGAGCAGCATGTAATAGAGCGCTTCGGTAGCCGTATAATCGCCTTTGATTTTGTTGAGTTGATCAATAAAACCAAAAATAAAATCCAAAGAGACAAACACCAGCAGCGTGAGCGCTATAGCGCCAAAGACGGTGCGCGAAATATAGCCGGTAATTCTACGCATGGGCCACCTCCACACGCTTGGCTTTGGAGTGAGTCAGCCAATGCCAATTGAGCATGAGTAGCGCCATCATTAAAAACGGAATATGCACCACCCAAACCCCCAGAGCCGGATTTAAACTACCTTTCACAATGGCCGAGCGAACATTAATTAAAAATGCCAGGTAAAACACATAAACCAGCACTGCGGGCAGCATTTTTAGATAGCGCCCCTGGCGCGGATTGGTTTTGCTGAGCGGCACTGCCAGCAGCGTGGCAATCAGCACCATCAAGGGCATAGACAGGCGCCATTGCAGAGTGGCAATACTTTCGCGGTCCTTGGCGGACAGCAGGTCGAGGGTCGGCTTGGCATCGGTCTCCAGGTCCACTTCGGCGACGCTGGTGACGGGCGGCATATAGCGCCCCCAATCTTCAAACCTGGTAATGGTAAATTCTGCCGTTCCCGGGCGCCCTTCGTAGCGGTAACCCTGATGCAGCATTAAATAGCGCTGTCCGTATTCGGGAAAATAAGCCTGGGACCCCGAATCGGCCACCACTATACCCGGACCATTGGCGCTATCCATTTGCGCTACAAACACATTGTTAAGATGCTGGCGGTTAGCATCCATGGATTCGACATAGGTCATTATTTTGCCGCTCCCCATCGCCTGGAAGCGC
>CBINKF010000528.1:0-2847 GCA_966251115.1 uncultured Cellvibrio sp. | reverse complement strand
AACCCGCTCGCCACGAGGCGTCTCGACTTGGCCGCGGTCATTGGGACCGGTCGTCGCGGTTTTGCGGACAATCTAAGCTGTCCCAACACATGGTTGGCGCGTCGGGGCCAGTCATGCTTATGATCATCGGCATGTGCCTCATCTGTGTCGACATGGCGAAGGGAACCCTGACCACCAAGGAAGCCCGGCGCGCCCTCAGCGAAATGGCCGTGAAGCTGGACAGCGCCCACGTCGCCGAGCTGAAGCGTAAGATCGCCGAAGAGGAAGAGCGGATTGCACAAGATGCACAGGCGATGACCCTGGCAGAATCTGCACTTGCCGATTTGAAAAAACTGCAACAAGAACTCACCGAGCTGGCCGAAGTGACCGAAGAGCAGTTCACGGCCTTCGCACTTAAAGCTCAGGAGCTGGCCCAAGCCCTGCGCCTGGCCGCCAACCGCGCTATCCCCCTGGAATCTATCAGCAAAGAATTTGAGCAGCGCAAACAACAATTGCTCAATTTAATCGACCAAATCAAGACCTCTGGCACTCTCCTGCAAATCGCCGAAGCCATAGAAAAAGCCGAAACCGGCGATGCCGCCAAAATGCTGCAACAAAAATTCAAACAAGGTTTAAGTTTGGTGCAACAAGCCAGCGACCAACTACCCAGCGCGGCACAGGCAGCAAAGGCCAAAGTGGACGCTGTTTTTGCCGTGTTTAAAGCGCAAGAGCAAGCCGTCAAAGATAACTTCCGTCACTTTAACGAGCTGCTGCGCAAAGGCCTCTGGGCTGCCGAGCAGGGCTTTGTGCGCAAAGCGCGTGGCATTCAAAAAGAACTGCAGGAAAAGCGCGATGCGCTCGGTGAATTACCCAAAACAGTTGCCGCTAAACTCGAAGAGTTTGAAGCTCAGCTGGCCAATCTGGGGGACTGGCACGAATTGGCGGTAACCCCCAAAAAAGAAGCTTTGATTAGCGAAATGCAGGCTTTGGCCAGCAGCACTATGGCCCCAGAAGCCCTGGCAAGCAAAATCCACGACCTGCAGGATTCCTGGAAGGAAGTAAGCAAAGGCGGCCAGCAGCAGGACGACGATCTCTGGCAACAATTCCAGCAGGCCTCGGAAACCGCTTTTGCCCCCTGTCGCGAATTTTTTGAAGCCCAGGCGCGCGCGCGCGAAACCAATTTGACCAAACGCAGCGAAATGGTGGAGCAGCTGCGCACCTACCTCAGCAGTTACGACTGGGACAACGCGGTGTGGAAAGATGTTGAGCAAACCTTAAAAGTGGCGCGCCAGGAGTGGCAGACCTATTGGCCGGTACCGCGCAAAGCCGGCAACGACCTGCAAAAAACTTTTGAAGCGCTGATGGAAGAACTGTTCGGCAAAATCACCGCCGAAAACGAAAGGAACAAGCAAGCCAAACAAGCACTGATCGACCAGGCGCAGAACCTGGCCGGCACCAGCGACAACCGCGCCGCCGTTGAAACCATCAAGCAGCTGCAGGCGCAATGGAAAACCATTGGCAAGAGTTGGTATAAAGAAGATCAACAACTCTGGCAGGCATTCCGCGAACATTGTGATGCAATATTTGCTCGTCGCAATCAGGAAATGGACGCCGCCAAGGCAGAGCGGCAAGCGGCACAAACCGCTGCGGAGGCCTTGCTTGCGCGCTTGGGCAGCTACCTGGAATTAAATCTGGAACAACTGCGCGCCGCCAAAGCAGAGATAGAGGCGATTAAACAGGAGTTCGGCCAACTGCGTTTACCGCGCGAAGCAGCTAAAAACCTGGAACATCAATTTCAGAAAACGCTATCCGCTGTAACTGCCAAAGAATCGGATGAGCGAGCCCACGCAAAAGCTCGCGCCTGGGAACAGTTATTTGCCTGTGCAGATCAACTGCGCCAGTACGAGTTAAAACTGCTCGCCAGCGGCGAAGCCGAGTTAGCTGGTGAAAAGGCAGCGATAGAGGAATTGTTGGCGACCGCTCAAACCTGGCCAAGCGGCGCTCAAGCCCAGCTCAGCCAGCGCTTGGCGCAAGCCAACACGCTTACCGCCGAAGCCCAGGTGGACAATACCCAGGCTTTGCGCACCCTGTGTATTCGCGCCGAAATTTTCGCCAACCGCGAAACACCTGCAGCAGATAAGCAGGCGCGTATGAATTATCAGGTGCAGCAAATGCAACAGTCCTTTGGTCAACGGGATAGCGCTTTTGATCCCCTGTTGCTGGAGTGGCTATCTATAGGCGCTGTGGCCGACGCGGATTACAAGCCGCTGCTCGCCCGCTTTATTGCATGTCGGAGCTAAGGCCATAAGGCCATCGAAAGCCCCTGAAGCGAGCCCAAGTGCTCGCTTTTTTGTTATTGCAGAATAGATTAACGCGCCATCCGCAAACCCTGTAAATAGCGCTGTTATGGTTAACATGCGCAAAGGGACGGTAATTTAAAAGGAAAAAGGCTGGCGGAACACTTCCGCCAGAAAGGTCAAACACCCGTTTCCAAGGTGTTACAAAAGCCGTTGAGGTTAGACTGAAAAAGCCCACGCGAAAGGGAATTTGCTGCTGGTATGAGCGCTGCGCATCTTGGATACTAGTATATCCATTATTAAAAGCGGGTTCGAGGGGTTTGCCCAGGCATCGGCAAAATTTGCATCAGGCAAACGCCACAGCTTTTATATGTAATAAAATTTTTACTGGCTATGGCGCCGGTTGCGTTATTTTTGGTAACTTAGCCAAAACTCAACCGCAGAGTCAGAACTCGATAACAGAGCCAACGTTAAACCGCAGGTGCTAAATACAATTACCCGCAAATTCAAACCCAATGATCTGCAGCCCGATTGGTAGATTTTTTACAGGAGAAAGTAATTGGCTAAACAG
>CBINKF010000527.1:0-2851 GCA_966251115.1 uncultured Cellvibrio sp. | reverse complement strand
TAAAGGCAATGATTGGCGATCTGTATCGCAAAGCGGCAGTTTACGGTTCCACCTTTGCCTTTGTGCAATTGGGTCGGCAAAAGGAGGCGGCTTTTGCCGCGCTCGCGCTCGATGACCCCAGGCGCAGCGCTACCGCGCGCGAAGTCTTGGCAACTTACCGGGCGGCGGCCTTGCGCGGCGATAAAATGCCGGACCTGGCCCGCGCGCGCTATTTTATTAGCCATAACCAATTGCAACTTAGCGCTGAAGATCAGACCGCTATCAGCCAGCGCGCACAAGAAATTTATGATCACCTCACCCGCCAGCGCTACGCCCAGGGTTTGCGGGATTTTGATAATGCCACGCCGGCGGCGGTGGACAGCTATTTGTTGGGTGTTGAATCGGTGTTGGCTCAGGTGGAGGTGCGGCGCAAAGCCGGGTTGATCAACTGAGGTTAACGGCTAGCGGCCAAATTTTTTCTGCAGTGCCGCCTCCACGGGTGGCGCGACAAACTTGCTGACATCGCCGCCGAGCATGGCGATTTCGCGCACTATCGACGATGAAATAAAGGACAGGTGCTCAGCAGGCGTGAGGAACAGGCTCTCCATGTTGGGCGCCAGGGCGCGGTTCATGTTGGCCAGTTGGAATTCGTATTCAAAATCCGATACCGCGCGCAGGCCGCGCAGCACGGCTTGAGCATTTTGTTGTTTGACGAAATCCACCAGCAGAATATCGAAACCTACCACGCTGATATTGGGCAGGTGATCCAGAGTTTCGCGCGCCAATTCCACCCTCTCTTCCAAAGTGAACAGCGGGTTTTTGCGGGTGCTGGCGGCCACTGCCACTATCACATTGTCAAACAGGCGACAGGCGCGCTCGACCAGGTCGATATGGCCATTGGTGATGGGGTCAAAGGTTCCGGGATAGAGCACTGTACGCATGGTGGTTATCTCATTGGAGCGCCAGCGGGGCAGCAAAACTGCCCAAGGGCGGGGCGGGCATAGTACAAAATTCGCCGGGAACTGACCAGCAAACTGCAAAGCACAAAATAGTCTATAAATTGATCACCCGGGTCGAGTTCAGTGTTCTAAAATCGGCAGAGCGCAGGTTTGAAAGGCATCGCCTGCGGGAGCTGAGTTAACCAATTCAGGGGCAGCTGCGGCAGTCTGAGGGTGGAGACTGACGGGCGGCCCTGTCGCTGTTGTCACAGCACTGAGTGCGGCATCCAGGCTAAAAAGCCGGAGGTCGCCGCCGTGGCAGGGCGCACAGGGCCCCGTCCCAAACCACCAGGGATTGATGCAGCCTGTCCATTGGAGGGAGGTACGCTATGGTGGAATCTATCCAGGCCACTCGCCTTGGGGACATATTGCTCGAAAAGGGTCTGATCGACCTTGGGCAATTGCGTGAGGCCATAGCGGAGCAGCGTCGTCGCCGTCAGCAACTGGACCCCAATGACAGAAAGGCGATGGACGCTACCTCCCTGGGTGAGGTGCTGATTGAAAAGGGCTATATCAACCGCCAACAGCTGAAACGCGGCCTTAACTGGCAGCTCTACCTGCGCAAAATGACCCTGGTTATGTCACTTTGCGCGCCACTGATGACCTGGGCCGGTGGCGCTTATGCCAACAACCATCAATTCGACCACAGCAATTACCCCACCAGTTACAGCACCAGCACCCAGGCGCAGTTGGACCCCTGTGTGCACCTCAGCGGGCGGGTGATGTTCAAATGGGATGTGCCGCGCTACCGCGAGGACGGCAGCTATCTGGATATCACCGAGCTGGGCGGCTACGAGCTGCGCTTCAGGCGTGCCGACGAACCTCACTACACCTACGTGAGCATCAACGATCCCTGGAAAAATTATTACCAGTTCCGCAACCTGGAGGGCGACTATGTGCTCCAGGTCGCCTCCTTTGATCGCAACGGTCGCTACAGCAAGTTTGTGCCTCTCTTACCCGAAGCTGCTTAGCGCTATAAGTCGCTTAATCGGCTTCTGGTTCACTTCCCGATTCGCGTTCGCGATAACACAGACGGTAGCTGACTTGCCCCGCCTGCTTGTCCCTGTGCAAGCGCCAGTGATTGGGTAGCACAAGCGGCATATCCCTGGGCGATTCCAGGTAAATCGCCGCGCCTTCACTCAGCCAATCGCCCGCTTCCACGGCTTCAATGATCTGGTTCCAGAGGTCGAGGCTGAAGGGTGGGTCGATAAACACCAGGTCGAACGCGGCCATATCCGAAGGGCGCCCGGCTTTGAGCCAATTAAGGCTATCCACTTGTAGCAGCTTGCCTTGATCGGCCTTGAGCAGTTTCAAGTTGTCCGTCAAAAAGCGCGCCGCCAGGGAGTCTTTTTCCAGCAGCAGGCAAAACTCGGCGCCACGGGACAGAGTTTCCAGGCCCAAGGCGCCAGAGCCGGCAAATAAATCCAGCACCCGCGCGCCGGGAGTATCCTGCTGCAGCCAGTTAAACAGGGTCTCGCGGATGCGGTCGCCCGTGGGGCGCAAGCCGTTGACATCGGGAAAACAGAGTTTGCGTCCGCGCCACTGGCCGCCAATGATGCGCAGCTGGTTGGTGCCACCTGGGTGGGCGGCCGAGGCGGGGGATTTACGTGGAGATTTGGCCAAGGTTGCGTCTCAAACAAGGGAATTGGGCACAGAATTGCACCCATTGCTGTGATTAAAAGGTGGTAGGATAGCGCCTTTGCTAAAGCAAGCGTAATTTTCAGGCTGCAAAGGCCGTCAGAACCACGCCTTTTTCACTTCAAACGCATTATCCAAGACCAACATCATGTCGCTGTTCGATCTGTTTAAAAAATCCAAACCGGCTGAACCAAACCAGCCGCAAGCCCCAGAGGCTGTTCCCCAGGATGCGCCAG
>CBINKF010000526.1:0-2853 GCA_966251115.1 uncultured Cellvibrio sp. | reverse complement strand
CCCTTCTGGGCGATAAACGCCTGCTACTGGTATTGACCCTGACGATGATTAGCACCTGCCTGCTCATTGCGGCGGGCAACCAATACGGCTGGCACGTCAACCAGATAGAAGCGACCAACATGACCACCGGCACCATGGTGGTTATAGTGCTGAGCGTGGTCAGCTACTGCGTGTGGCTGATAGTGCACGACTACCGCGCCGCGCTCGACGAGCTGGCGGTGGACAACATTCAGCTGGCAGAAGCCAAACATCATATCGATTTTCTCGGACTGCACGACCCGCTCACGCTGCTGCCCAACCGCACCATGGCGCAGCGTCAATTTCGCGAACTCTACGGTGAGGGTGAAGCGGCACTGGGCATTATTTTTATCGACCTGGACAACCTCAAACCCATCAACGACTCCCTCGGCCACCAGGCGGGCGATAGCCTGCTGCAGGAGGTCGCGCGCCGGCTGGTGCAATTCGCCGGTGACGAAAACCTTACCTGCCGCTACGGCGGCGATGAATTTATTGTGTTCCTGCCGCAACTAACCTCGGAAGACGAAGCCTCGCAAGCCAGTGTGCAAATTCTGCAATTAATTTCCGACAGCTTTCACTACCGCGATATGGATATTTTTTGCACCTGCTCTATCGGCATTGCCCTCGCCCCCCAGGATGGTCAGGATCTGGACACGCTGATTAAAAAAGCCGATATCGCCATGTATCACTCCAAGGATTCCGGGCGCAACAGCTTTCGCTTTTTTAACCCGGCCATCAGCCGCAATATGCTCGAACATATCAGCCTGGTGTCGAGCATGCGCAAAGCTCTGCAGGAGCAGCAGTTCGAACTTTACTACCAACCCAAAATCGACTTAAAACACAACAACATTTGCGGCTTCGAGGCGCTGCTGCGCTGGCAACATCCCGAGCAGGGTTTTATCTCCCCCAGTGTGTTTATTCCGCTCGCCGAATCCTCGGGTTTGATCGTGCCTTTAGGGGAGTGGGTGCTTAACCAGGCCTGTCGCCAGGCGCGGCTTTGGTACGATCACTGGGAGCAGGACTTCAGCCTCGCAATCAATATTTCCAGCATTCAATTTAAACGCGGCAACCTCGACAACCTGGTGCTTAACGCGCTCACCCACAATCAATTGCCACCGCAATATCTGGAGCTGGAACTCACCGAGTCGCTGTTAATTGAAGACAACGAGCGCTTGAGCAGCACCCTGGCGGCCTTGCGCCGTTTGGGCGTACACCTGTCGATTGACGACTTTGGCACCGGCTATTCCAATCTCGGCTACCTCAAAAAATTCGAAGTGGAATCACTTAAAATCGACCAGAGTTTTGTGCGCAAAATGGAAGACCACACCGGCGATGCCGCGATAGTGAAAGCCATAATCCAAATGGCCAGCAGCCTGGGACTAAAAACCATTGCCGAAGGCGTGGAGGACCCGGGTACCGTAGCCCTGCTGCGTGGCCTCGGCTGCACCCAGGCCCAGGGCTATTACTGGGCAAAACCCATGAACGCCGCAGACGCGACAGTGTTTTGGGAAGACTGGGCCAGCAAACACCCAGTACAAGTTTGATTGCAGCTTAATTGCAAATAGCGGGAGGGAGTTCCATCATGCCATCTATATTCCAGCGCCTGTTCTCATCCGCGCAATCGCCGGCAGCAGCCCCCAGGGATTTACTCTTAGGCAAAATACTAAGTGCAATCCAGGCCCACCAGGATCAAGCTAACAAACACAAGCGCCTGCACCGCGCGCTCTGGTTTTGCTCCAGCGCTATCGCCCTGGCTATTGCCTTTTGCTCCGCCCTGCCCTTCGAGTTTTTAGGCATAGGCTCAAACAAACTGGCGGAAATACTCGCGATTTTATTGCCGCCGGTAACCGGCTATATGCTGTTGCGCTCGCCCGAAAAGCTCTGGCTTCACGAAGTAGCCACCCGCAACCAGCTGAGTGATTTGGCCACGGAGCTTGAATTGCTATTGGATAGGAAGATCGATTTTGAGCGCGCCCAATATGAACAGCGCTTTTTGACAATTATGCGCGAAGCCAGCGAGCGCTGGCTGGCGATCAAGCAGGTGTGATTTTTTAATATAAAGATCGAATGCGATCTCAATGATGGCTCAAATTATTCATCCACTTGCGGCTGACTACACGGCGAATCACCGGTATAAATTTCAAACTCTCCTCCAGAAACATCAACGCGTAGAGCCATACAAAACTGAGCGGAGAATAAAATACCGCGAGAATAAAAATCGGCAGGCCAAATACCCACATAACGATAGTATCGGTAATCAGTGTAAAGCGATTGTCGCCACCGGCGCGCAGCACGCCAATAATGCGCATCATATTTAAAATACGCAGCCAGACCAGTGCACAAAATACACTCATAGTACTGAGCATTAGCTGGGTGGACTCTGCATCCAGCTGGTCAAAAATTGCTGCAATCCAGGGGCGCAATAAATAGAGCGCCGCACAAAAAACTATCAACAAACCGATAGTCAGACGATCAAAAAACTGGTGCAACTTCCAGGCATTGTCAGTGTTGTTAGCGCCCAATTCACGCCCCACCAATACCGCCGAGGCGTTGGCCAGGCCGACAAACAAGGCAAAAAACGCGCTTTCAATCGGCACCATTACCCCCAGTACCGCCAGGGCGCGCGTACACGCAAAGCCGGTAACAAAATGGTAGGTGGAATTGCCTATGGCCCAAATGGCGTAGTTGGCCACCAGCGGCAGTGAGAAGGCGAGGTAGCGGCGAATATGCTGGCCGTCAAAGCCGAGTTTTAATTGCGCCAGGTTAAGTGCATAGCGATGATTTTTTAAATAAACCCAGGCGAGAATAATCGCCAACTGCGCAATGCGCGAAAAC
>CBINKF010000525.1:0-2858 GCA_966251115.1 uncultured Cellvibrio sp. | reverse complement strand
TCAGCCACCGGGCGCTGGAATGTGGGTATTAATGAAGATGCTGCCTATGAAAACTTCATCCAGACCGATGCCGCCATCAACCCGGGCAACTCAGGTGGCGCCCTGACCGACGCCATGGGCAATCTGGTGGGAATCAACACTGCCATGCTCGATGAGTCAGGTGCAGCCTCTGTGGGCATCAGCTTTGCGGTGCCCATTAACACGGCAATGGATTCCCTCAAGCAGATAGTAGATCATGGTCGCGTAGTGCGCGGCTGGCTGGGCATTGTGGGCGGGGAGTACTCCCCCGATGGCAGTGACGGCATAATGATCACCGCAATTTATCGCAACAGCCCGGCAGACACGGCAGGCATAATGCCGGGCGATGTCATCACCGAAATCAATCACACACGCATCACCGACGCGCGCCAGTGCAGCCGTCTGGTAGCGCGAATCACCCCTGGCAGCAAAGTGCAAATCACACTGTTGCGCAACGGGCGGATACTCAACCTGGAAGCCACGGCAGCCGAGCGCACCAATAGCCAAACACGCACCTAAAGCCAGGCCAAACACGCCTCTAAAGCCAGACACGCCTCTAGCGCAGCGTTTCTATCCGACAAAAAAAGGGCAGCCAGAGCTGCCCTTTTTTGTTCGCCAAGCCAATTAATCGTTAATACGATACTCAGCCGAGCGGGCGTGAGCTTCAAGGGATTCGCTGCGCGCCAAAACCGAGGCAGTTTTGGACAAGGCCGATGCCCCCTGGGGTGAGCACCAGATAATCGAGCTGCGCTTCTGGAAATCGTAGACGCCCAAGGGTGAAGAAAAACGCGCTGTACCCGAGGTTGGCAGTACATGGTTAGGGCCGGCACAGTAATCGCCCAGAGCCTCGGGAGTGTGCCGCCCCATAAAAATGGCTCCGGCATGGCGGATTTTAGGTAGCCAGGCCTCAGGGTCGGCAACAGACAACTCCAGGTGCTCTGGTGCTATTTGGTTGGCAACGGCAATAGCCTCTTCCATATCCGTCACTTTAATCAAGGCACCGCGGTTTTTTAGCGATATGGCGGCGATTTGGTTGCGCGCCAAACTCGGCAACAGGCGCGCAATAGCCGCCTCCACCTGGTCCAGGTAAGCGGCGTCCGGGCAGAGCAGAATCGCCTGCGCCTGCTCATCGTGCTCGGCCTGGCTAAACAAATCCATGGCAATCCAATCGGGATCTGTCTGGCCATCGCAAATCACCAGAATTTCGGAAGGTCCGGCAATCATATCTATGGCCACCTGGCCGAATACGGCGCGCTTGGCGGTCGCCACATAGATGTTGCCCGGGCCGACAATCTTATCCACTTTGGCGATGGATTCAGTGCCATAGGCCAGAGCCGCCACCGCCTGGGCGCCACCAGCGGTAATCACGCGGTCCACACCGGCAATCGCCGCTGCCGCCAGAACCATTGGGCTCAGCTCGCCATCCGGGGCTGGCACCACCATCGTCAGGTGATCCACGCCCGCCACCTTGGCCGGAATGGCATTCATCAATACCGAGGAGGGATAGGAGGCCTTGCCCCCGGGGACATACAACCCCACCCGCTCCATGGCGGAGACCTGCTGGCCAAGGACAGTGCCGTCGGCCTCGGTATAGCGCCAGGAGGATTGCAACTGGCGCTGGTGATAGGTGCGAATGCGCTCGGCCGCGACTTCCAATGCCGCGCGCTGCTCCGCCCCGATAGTCAGCAAAGCCTCGCGCAATTGCTCGCGGGTAACCAGCAAATCCTTAAGGGCGTGCGCCTGGCGACGATCAAAGCGGTTGGTGTACTCAACCAGTGCCGCATCGCCACGGGTTTTCACCTGCTCGATAATTTCGGCGACCACCTCAGCAACTCGCGCGTCGCTGACTGACTCCCACGCCAATAACTGCTGCAACTGCTGCGCAAAATCGCTGGCAGTGGTGTCGAGACGCTGGATTAATGCTTCAGACATAGGAATTCCGAACTGATTCTGTGGGCCCAGTATCGGGCGAATTCGCAAAAAATACCCATTGCGTTTGCCAATAGGCGAGATAGTCAGATCTGCGCGCCACTGTCAATCGCCCGCGCTATAGGGTCGATAATTGCCTGGATTTGCTGATGCTTCATCTTCATCGAGGCTTTATTAACAATCAGACGCGAGCTGATATCGGCGATATGATCGCGCGGCTCAAGGCCGTTGGCGCGCAGGGTATTGCCGGTATCGACAATATCCACTATTTCGTCGGCCAAATTCATAATTGGCGCCAGCTCCATTGCTCCATAGAGCTTGATGACGTCAATTTGGCGCCCCAGGCTGGCGTAGTATTGCTTGGCCACATTAACGTACTTGGTTGCCACGCGCAGACGTCCAGCGGGCGTCTGCTGGCCCTTTACACCCGCTGTCATCAGGCGGCAGCGGGCAATATTCAAATCCAGGGGCTCATAAAGACCTTCGGCGCCATTTTCCATGAGTGTATCTTTACCCGAGATCCCCATATCCGCCGCGCCGAACTGCACGTAGGTAGGCACATCGGCGCCGCGCAGCAACAGCAGGCGCACGTGGGGCTGACTGGTTTCAAACACCAGCTTGCGGCTTTTTTCCATATCTTCCAGCGGCTGGATGCCCGCCGCCGCCAAAAGCGGCAGAGTCTCCTCCAGAATGCGCCCCTTGGTCAGGGCGATGGTCAGTGTCTGACTCATGCTCAGGAACCTTTTACGCGGCGCACACTGGCGCCCAGACTTTGGAATTTTTCTTCGATAGCTTCATAACCGCGATCTATGTGGTAGATGCGATCAATCAGGGTTTCACCATCCGCCACCAGACCAGCAATCACCAGACTGGCGGAGGCGCGCAAATCCGACGCCATCACCGGCGCCGCC
>CBINKF010000524.1:0-2859 GCA_966251115.1 uncultured Cellvibrio sp. | reverse complement strand
CTTGAGCTGGAGGAGACACTGGAAGATGCGCTGCCACCGACCACACTCAATCCGCTCAAGCTTGGCAAATAATTACTACCACTTTGCGCGTTGGCGCAAAAACCAAAAGATGTGCCGCTGCCCGCTGCAATTTGATTGTTATAGGCCAGACCAGTCACGGTAGAACCGCTCAGGCTGCCACTCCACAAATTATTAATTTGCGAACTATTTAGTGAAAGCGCCACCTGCCAGGAACTAATAGCCGCTGCGCTTGTGTTATTGATGGAAACCGTTGCGCAATAACCAGCGCCCCAGTCGTTGTCAATGTTAATGCTGGCGGTAGCGGCGCCATTACTTGAGGTGACGCTATTGGCATTGGCTGCCGCGCCCCAACAAGCCAGCACCGAGCTAAGCGCCCAAATGGCGACCGCCCCTGATTTAACGGGTTTCATAAATTTCTCCTTAAAACGCGATTACTTGGATTGGGATCTGCGGAGTTAATCCATTGTGTGAGAGCCGGTGCAGATCGAGTTCGCGTTGATTGAACTGGTTTTATTGTTATTGTTGCCTTGAGTAGTTTGCTCTGGGGCTTTGTTGTTTTTTTGATCTCCGAAGAGATATTGCCATATAAAACAGATAAAAGATGATTTGGGGTGCACAATTCCCGCATTTTGGCGGCAAAAGCACCACAATAAGGCTTGCTCTTGATAAAAATTTTATAAGTAAAACACTAGTCGTCAAAAACTTCCGTATACAAACCCCGGCACCCAGGCGAAACGCGCTGGGTTAGGTGGGTTTAAAGGGGGGGTCCGCTTAAATCGCCTGCTGCTTAAGCTTTTCGATTTGATCGCGCAGTTTGGCGGCCACTTCGAATTCCAAATCCTTGGCGGCCTGGAACATTTGTTTTTCCATCGCCTCAATGGTTTTCCAAATATCTTTCGGATTCGCTTCAACCGCATATTTACCCGAGCGCTCAGCGATGGCCATAGCCTTGTTGCGTGCACTGCGTCCACCTGCACCCGGCGCTACCGCACCTTCGAGGATATCGCTGATGTTTTTGCGAATGCCCTTGGGGGTAATGCCATGCTTTTCGTTGTGGGCGATTTGCTTGATGCGGCGGCGCTCGGTTTCATCGAGCGCGCGCTGCATGGAGCCAGTCATGCGATCGGCGTAGAGAATTGCTTTACCATTAACATTGCGCGCCGCGCGGCCAATGGTTTGAATCAGCGAGCGATCCGAGCGTAAAAAGCCCTCTTTATCCGCATCCAAAATTGCCACCAGCGATACCTCGGGCATGTCCAGGCCCTCGCGCAGCAGGTTAATCCCCACCAGCACATCAAATTGGCCCAGGCGCAAGTCGCGAATAATTTCCACCCGCTCGACAGTATCTATGTCCGAGTGTAAATAGCGCACGCGCACGCCGTGTTCGGCCAGGTATTCGGTGAGGTCCTCAGCCATGCGCTTGGTGAGTGTGGTCACCAGCACCCGCTCTTCTTTTTCTACGCGCAGGCGAATCTCCGAGAGCACGTCGTCCACCTGAGTACCCGCCGGGCGCACTTCAACAATTGGGTCTATCAGGCCAGTGGGGCGCACCACCTGCTCGACCACCTGGCCCTGATTTTCCTCTTCATATTTGCCCGGTGTGGCCGAGACAAAAATCGTTTGCGGCGAAATCCGCTCCCATTCGTCAAAGCGCATGGGGCGGTTATCCAGTGCCGAAGGCAAACGAAAGCCGTATTCCACCAGAGTTTCCTTGCGCGATCTGTCGCCTTTGTACATAGCGCCAACTTGCGACACAGTCACGTGGCTTTCGTCGATAACTAACAAGGCATCTGCAGGCAAATAATCAAATAACGTCGGAGGCGCTTCGCCCGGCTTGCGCCCCGACAAATAGCGCGAATAGTTTTCGATACCGTTGCAGTAGCCAAGCTCCTGCATCATTTCCAAATCGTAACGGGTGCGCTGCTCCAGGCGCTGAGCCTCGACCAATCTGTTATTTTCACGCAGGTATTCCAGGCGCTCACGCAATTCCTCTTTGATATTGTCAATCGCCGCAAGAATTTGCTCGCGTGGCGTAACATAGTGAGATTTGGGGTATACGGTAAAACGCGGCACCTTGCGCAGCACTTCACCGGTGAGTGGATCAAAAATAGAAATCTGCTCCAGCTCATCGTCAAATAATTCCACCCGCACCGCTTCTATATCCGAATCCGCCGGGTAAATGTCAATCACTTCGCCGCGCACTCGGTAAGTAGCGCGGTGAAAATCCATATCGTTGCGGGTGTACTGCAATTCTGCCAGGCGCCGCAAAATATCGCGCTGATCAATTTTTTCGCCGCGCACCAAATGCAGCAGCATTTTCATATAGGCTTCGGGATCACCCAAACCGTAAATGGCCGAGACAGACGCAATAATAATGGCGTCCTTGCGCTCCAGCAGCGCTTTAGTGGCCGAAAGGCGCATCTGTTCAATATGCTCATTTACGGCAGAATCTTTTTCAATAAAGGTATCTGAGGAAGGCACATAGGCTTCCGGCTGATAGTAGTCGTAGTAGGAAACAAAATATTCCACCGCATTGTTGGGGAAAAACTCTTTAAATTCGCCGTACAACTGCGCCGCCAGGGTTTTGTTGTGGGCCATGATCAGCGTGGGCCGCTGCACCTGGGCGATCACGTTGGCGATGGTGAAAGTTTTACCCGAGCCGGTAACCCCCAACAGGGTTTGATGCGACAGCCCCGCTTCTAATCCCTCCACCAAACCGGCGATGGCGGTGGGCTGGTCGCCCGCGGGGGCAAATTCACTATGGACAACAAACTGCTTGGTGATACTGGGAGAAGACATGGCAATCCGGCTACTGCTTGAGGAAAAAAGGGAATTCTA
>CBINKF010000523.1:0-2864 GCA_966251115.1 uncultured Cellvibrio sp. | reverse complement strand
TTTTTGGCGAGTATGGCTTGATAATCGGCGCTTAATTGGGTTTCCCATTGGCGCAGTTGATCAAGAGATGCGTTTTCCAGTTGCAAGGTAGTTACCTCAAACATTGGTGGGCGAAAAAACGATGGCAAAAATTTGCGCTGTAGTATACCTGCCCCACAGGGGAATTTCACTGGGGCAGCAGCTGGGTTAAGCGTTTTAGTTGTAGCTGATGGGAATTAATGGCGGCATGGGACAGTCGAGGCTATCGGCAATGGCGCGGAAGATTTCTGCCTCCAAAAGCGAGAGCTTGCCGTCGTCCAATGCACATTGACTCATGGCCTTTAGCAGCAGCGGTTTTTGCAGCGGTTTGAGCTGGTTTAATTTTTCCAGCGCGACATCTGCCAGGGCCAAATTAATTTGCTCTTTGGGGAGCAGGCTTAAGGGAATCTTACCCAATTCCAATTGCGCTTTTGCCATAGCTTGTTGGGCTGCTGCGCTATTGTTGGCCCCAGCCTGAGCCAGTAGCGACAGCAGCAGTTGGCACTCGCTGGCAAGCTGCGTCAGTGTCAGTTGACGCTGGGTGTCGCGATTCGGCTGCAGGTTGTGACGCAAAATCCGGTAGAGCGACCATTCGCGCAGGCTGATTTTGTTATCTGCCTTGATCAGTGCCCCGGCCAGGCGCAGTAGCAGATTGATTTGCTCGCTGCTAAGTTGCTTGAGCGTAGTTAGACACAATTCTATTAATGGCAGTCGCTGCGACAGCGGCAATTCAGCCGCTGCACCAGCGAGCGGGCGCAGCTGATTGAACTCCGCAGGTTTAAGGTGCTGGCTCAGGCAGCGCCACTGCTGATCGCGCGCATTTACATCGCTGTCGAGTAACAGGCCGAGAATTAGCGCCTGCGCGTCAGTTGGTGTAGCTGTTGCCTCTTTTATATGGGCGGGCATCTCATCCAATTGCGCGCGCGCATAATCCAGGTGCACAGCTTGGGGGTGGGCGATATTTTCCAGCTGTGCATCTATGTCTAATGCCAGCGCTGATGTATTCAGAGCATTAAAACCTGCGGCTCCGGTTGACGGTGCGGTGCTCTGGTGCAGTACTTCCGGGCTGTCTGTTGCGAAGCTGCCGTTCCAGCGCGGTTCTATACGGCGAATTCGTTCTGCCAAGGGGGGATGTGTTGCCATTAAATTTAAAAAGTTGGCAATTCCCTGGCTGAAATACATGTGGCTGAACTGAGCGGCGTTGGGGTTGTGTAGCTGCGACCCCTGGGGATTGCCCCCGATTTTTTTCAGGGCGCCGGCAATGCCTCCGGGGTTGCGCGTAAATTGCACGGCCGAGGCGTCGGCGAGAAATTCGCGCTGACGACTTACCGCTGCCTTGATGAGATTGCCAAAAAAAGTTCCGGCGTACCCTATGACAAACAGGCCCAGCCCCAGCAGCATTATGCCGCCACGCGATTTATCGCGACTGTTGTAGCTGCGATAGCGGTTGCTGCGCAGTAAAAACTCCCCAATCAGGCCAATTACCAAAATGCCGTACAGGATCGCCACCAGGCGCATATTCAAACGCATGTCGCCGTGAAAAATATGACTGAATTCGTGCGCGATTACGCCTTGCAACTCATCGCGCGAGAGCCGCTGAATGCAGCCGCGAGTGATGCCAATCACCGCATCCTGAGGTTTAAAACCGGCGGCAAAGGCATTGATCGAATCTTCCTCGATGAGGTACACCGGCGGTACAGCTGTGCCCGATGCTATGGCTATCTCTTCCACAATATTGAGAATTTTGCGCTCGTCAGTGTCCTGTGTTTGGCCGGATATGCGCTGCCCACCCATGGCCATAGCTACTGAGCTGCCGCCAGATTGCAATTGGCCGTAGCGAAACAGGCTGCCGAGGCCGACCACGCCAGAAATACCGAGGCCAATCCAGACAAAAGCCTGGGGCGGCATCGAGTGCCACAAGCCCTGCCAAAAGCCGGGATGATTTTGCGTATATATATAAGGAGGGTTGTGCGCTTCAAAATAGTAAAAAAACAGCGCGAGCATCAGGCCGGTAATCAGTATTAAAGAGAGGACCGCCAGCGCCAGTAACAGAATTAATTGTGTGGTCTTGCGTTTGGCGCGATCCTGATGCTCAAAAAAGTTCATCGCTTAGCCTATTGCGCGCAAGGTTAAAATTGCACTTTGGGTGCAGCTTGAATCGCAGCGCTATCCTCAAAAACCAGCAGGCTGGCGTCCTGGCTGTGGCCGAAGGTTGCCGCAAAAAATACCGGGGGGAAGCTTTGTTTGTAAGTGTTGTAGGCCGTTACCGCATCGTTAAATGCCTGGCGTGCAAAGGCGACTTTATTTTCGGTGGAGGTCAGCTCCTCCGAGACCTGCTGCATATTTTGCGAGGCTTTCAAGTCGGGATAGGCCTCCATAACCACGTTGAGGCGGCTGATGGCGTTAGTCAGTAAATGCTCTGCACCGGCCAGTTCGTTTATGGCCGAGGCGCTACCCGGGTTGGCTGCTGCCGCCTTTAGGCCGGTAAGCGCCTGATTGCGTGCATTGATCACCGCCTCGAGCGTTTCGCGCTCGTGTTTTAGGTAGCCTTTGGCGGTTTCCACCAGGTTGGGAATCAGGTCGTAACGGCGTTTGAGTTGTACTTCAATTTGCGAAAAGGCATTTTGAAAGCGGTTTCGCAAGGTTACCAATTGGTTGTAAATACCGATGATGTAAAACACCACCAGGGCAATAATCGCAAGAGTAATAAGCGTACTGATCATGGGAAAATCCTTTGCCTTCTGGCGGCGATTGATGAGGGCTAGTCTATGTATTCAAAAACTTTCACAACCTGAACTACACCACTGGTGTTGCTTACAATATGGGTAATTACATCCGCCTCATGG